>NZ_JRVI01000252.1:0-11003 GCF_000783375.1 Sphingomonas sp. Ant20 | reverse complement strand
AGCGGACGGCAGCGACCCGGGCGGCCCCCGCGCCGCTCCCGTCGGCCATCGGGGCACCGTTCCCGAAGCCGTCCGACCTGGCCGATCGGGTCGGCACCGGCATGGCGGCCTCGAGAACATCATTGTACCCACCGCTGCGCAGAGGACCGCCATGCGGCAGATGGACTCCCTGCGGATCATGGGGCTGCACCAGCCCGAGGGCCAGCAGCGCCGCGCCTACCGCTATCTCCACCAGTCGGGAACGGGCAAGAGCACATGCGCCAAGATCCTCCGGAACCACGTCGAGGCCCAGGACGGTCGTGACCCGACCAAGAAGCCGGTCCTCCATGTGACCCTCTCTACCACTGGCACGCCCAAGAGCCTGGCCAGCTCGATCCTCGATGCACTCGGGGACAACTATTCGACCCGCGGCGAGGCCGAGCTGCTCCTCAGGCGGGTACGCATGGCGCTGAAGGAGCTGAGCGTGGAGATCCTGATCATCGACGAGCTGAACCACTTCCGGCTCAAGAGCCTGCAGAAAGACGCCGCAAACACCATCAAGAACATCCTCTCCATGGGGTGGGTGCCCGTCGTCCTGATGGGGACGACGGACGCCCAGTCGCTGTTCGTCGACAATCGCGAACTGAAGAACCGCTGCGCCCCGCAGATGGTGCTGGCTCCGTACGACTATCGGGATGTCGAGGGGGACCTCGCCGCGTGGACCGAGCTTCTCGGCGATCTGGACACGCAGATGGCCGATCGCGACATCCTGCGGTGCCGCTCCGGCCTGGACGACGAGGAGCTGGCCATCGCCCTCTGCCGCGCCAGCAACGGCGTCATCGGCGAGCTGCACAATATCCTGCTTGCCGCGCTCGAGCAGGTCCTGCTCGCCGACGAGCCCAGCATCAGCCACCGGCGACTGGCCGAGGCGGTCGACGCATGGTGCATGCAGGACGGAACGATCGATAGGAACTACGTCAAGCTCATCCCGAGGAAGTGAGCCCGTGACTGGCCCCGTCCTCTTCAGCGTCCCGGCCATTCGCACGGAGGGCTTCATGAGCCTCGTCACCAGAACGGTGACGAGGAACCTGCTGCCGTCTTCGCACATACTTCTGCGCCAGGTGGGATCGCCGCACGCTCAGAACCCGACCGCTGCGATACTGCCTGATCTCGACGAGGTCGCACTCGCGGCGATCCTGAAGCAGCCGGTGGAGGAGGTCACGGCCCGCCGCTTCCGACCGGCTTCCGAACCTGGCTTCGTGGAGACGGCCGGCGTGCTAGTCCGTGCGGACGAGATCGTCTTCCGCCGGCGCCGCTTCGGGCCGGCGGCGGTCCAAGCGTCGCCTCACGGGCGCATGCTGTGGTCGCTGAAGGCCGTACCGTGCTGCACCGAGCACTGGCAGTATCTGGTCGATACATGTCCGTGCGGTGTCGTGCAGCGCTGGCAGGCCGCCGATCGCCTGGACCGGTGCGATGCATGCAACGGCCGGCTCGCAGCTACGCCCGCAGACAGCGTCGCTCCGGAACTGCGCGATGGCCTGGGCTTCATCCTCGGCCTTCTCAACCCCGATGCCGCCGCGAGGGAACGTGCGCGCCAGCAGCTGCCGGCAGCCCTGTCGAACTGGAACGGCGGCATGGTGTTCGAGATGGCTCTCGCTCTCATGCCAGTGACGCATGAGGCGTGCCGCCCCGACGCGGCCACCAGCCTTCCGCTCAGGAACTGCCCCGATACGCGGCATCCCTGGCGCAGGCAGGCGAGATCGTGCGACGTTGGCCTGAAGCACTCCTCCATGCGCTCGCCGACCGTGTTGGCGAGCATGCGCTGTCCCGGCCGAACGCGCGGTATGGAGGCACGGGACACTATCTGGCCGGACTGACCAGCACCCTCCTTCCTGTCCAGGTCCGAGACGCCATCGCATCCACGCTCGAACCGATCAGCTGCGCGGCAGGCACGAACCCGCTCGGCCAGATCGGCATGCGGGAGGCGACGTTCCTGACGGGGCAGGAGGAGCGCAAGCTCGCCGCGGCGCGGCGGGCAGGCCATCTCAGGACCCGCATCTGCCTGCGGTGGAACAGGCTCCTACCTACCCTTGACCGTCAGGAGGTGGAGTGGCTCGCCGACTTCCTGGAACATCGCCTGAGCGCCGCCAAGCTGTCCGACAAGCTGCACCTGCCGCAGTATGCCGTGGAGCAGCTCGTCCACGCGGAGCTGCTGAGCGTCGTCGACCACCCGTACGTGAGCGCCCACTACGACACCCCGCAGTTCCACGCGTCAGAGTTCGCCCGCTTCGCTAAACGGATTCTCGACACGGGTGCGCCGCTGGCGTCGCTGATCGATCCGGTGCCGCTGCATCGCGTCGCCCGCAGCATCGGGGGAGGTCTCAAGCCTTGGGGACGGATCTTTTCGGAACTGCTCGAAGGTCGCGTCTTATACTCGAGTGCGGGCGCGTCGATCGACCGCATCATGATCTCCCGAGCCGACGCGGCCGCTATGCGTCGACTAGAGGCCGATCGCCAGCATCGTCTGTGCCGGGGGGCAACCCTCTCGCAGCGAGACGCTGCCGAAGTGCTGAACCTGCCGCTCAGGCACGTGAAGCATCTTCCCGGCGGCCCTACTTCAGGCGGCGCCCACGCCATCCCATGGCGGAGGGTGCGTCATCTCGCCCGCTCCCGCGTCACGCTCGCCGAACTGAGTGCACTGACTGGGCTTCATAGCACTCCGCTCGAGGCCAGACTCGAACGTGAAGGACATTTTAGACGAGATGTCTTCGGCTGGCCGCGCCGGAGTGTCCTTCAGACAGTCGCGACGTGGGGAACGTCGACCCGCGATGAGATCAGGCGCCGAAAGATTGGCGAAGATCATGCTGAAGGCCACCACCCCCGGACACGTCGCACCCCATGAGGCGGGGCAGCTTACCGCGCGCGTACCCGTGACATCGCCGACGTACCGCCGCGCTGCTCGTGGTCAGCAGGGAGCGGAGCTGGTGAAGGTACCAAGCTGACGAAGGCGATCGCCTCATGGACTTCACGGTGTCGAGAACGAGTAGAATCAAGCAAGGAGGAAAAGAATGTTCGTCACTTCGACCCAAATGAACTGCGATCTCATGCCTCTATTTACTCTTGCATCGCGCATCACGGATGCGCCTGATTACGGTGCGGTGCGCAACCTTTGTGACCGACTTACCGGAATGACGTCTCACAAGACGCTGGAGGTGGCGGCGCGTGTCGCCGATCTCGAAGGCCCGCGCGGCTACATCCATGTGCGGGTGTTCGATCGCGCGGACATGCGGGAGATCGTCTCCTGCTTCTCGGAGCGGAATGAGCCGATCGAACCTCTGATGCTGGCGACTCTCGTCGCGATGTGCGCACGCTCTCTTACTGGGCAATGGGTAAGGACCGAGCCGCTCTACGATCATCCGTACGTCGCTCATGGTGTTCTCGACCTTCTGGCGACCTTCGAGCCGAGATCCAGCAAGCTACGCTACCTCGATTTCGCTTGAGGCTGGGGGGCGGATTTCGCGATCCGCCCCGCCGACATGCCGTCAGTAAGTATGTTCGATCCTCATGTCGGCGAAGGTCGCCAGGAACGCATCGCGATAGCGACGCATCATTGGGCTGCGTGCCTTCCATCTGCCGGTCAGCTGATTGACCACGTGTCGATTGTTCGTCTTCAACGTCACAGCCTTAAGGCCCATCGAGCGGGCGAGAAAAGCCAGGTAGAAGTACGCAAGCCAGGCGGCCTCAGACGAATTTCCGGTATCTGAGACGATTCTAGCCCTTCTGTCCGCGAACTGTAGCCCAAGAACTTTTTTGACCGCCCTCGATCTGATGGCATGTGCCACGGCTTTTCATCTCACTCACAGCAGTTCTCCTTACTAGTTCCCGCCACCATGGAGATACGATTATCAACTTTAAGAGACCGTTGACGTGCACGGCTAATGGCCCGCTAACCGTAATCCGGTTCGGGCAGCCTGCTTCGTAATGCGACCACGCATACAGAACCCCGTCTTACCAAGACGTTAGACGCGGGGCAGATTGTCGGCGCCCGTCGTAATCAAACCTTCTGATAGGTCATCGAACTGTTTTTGGTAGGATGGCGAAGAGCGACGCCGAAAGCGCTAGACCGATTTGATAAGCAGATGGTCAATGCTGGCCAAGGCCCCAGCAAGCAGGTGCACGGACGTACGCTGCGAGGGATGATAGTCACCCATGTCAGCACATAGGGTATGCAGGTCATCCACCGCGGCGGAATGCCGTGACCCTTAGGACGTTCGCTTATGTAGCATAAGCGAAGTCCTAAGGGTCAACGTCAAAAAAGCTGGTGCTGCCGGTGAGGATTGAACTCACGACCTCAGCCTTACCAAGGATGCGCTCTACCACTGAGCTACGGCAGCACTCGTCGACATCGCTGTCGGCGGAGTGGGGCTAAGAGACGAGGGCGGGACGATTGTCAAGAGCGTCGCGCGACGATGTAGAGCGTTATTATGCAATCGAACGATGAAAAGGCGGCGGAAAAAGCGGCCCGCATGGCCGCCGCGCTGCGCGAGAATCTGCGCCGTCGCAAGGCGCAGGCGCGTGCCGCGGCGGCCGAGCCCGCCGCGGCTCCCCCTACGGATGAGCCGCCTGTGGACTGAGGCGGTCAGCCGATCGGCGCGCATTTTGCCTGAAGCCAGGCGAGGTCGTCGCCGGTCATTTCGGGCGAGAGCGTGTCCAGCACCTGCGCGTGATAGGCGTTCAGCCACGCGAGTTCGGGGTGGGTGAGCAGCGACGGCTCGATCAGCGTGCGCTCGATCGGGCAGAAGGTCAGCGTCTCGAAACCGAGCATCGCGCGGTCCGCGCCGGGAATCGTGCGCGGTTCGATCAGCAGCAGATTCTCGATCCGGATGCCGTACTCGCCCGCCTTGTAATAGCCGGGCTCGTTCGAGAGCATCATGCCGGCACGCAGCGGCTCCATCGCCGCGCCGCCGGGGTAGTTGGGCGAGGCGATCCGCTGTGGCCCCTCGTGCACCGCCAGATAGGCGCCGATACCGTGACCGGTGCCGTGCGCGAAATCGAGCCCCGCCTCCCAGAGCGGACGGCGGGCGAACGCGTCGATCTGGCCGCCGAGCGTGCCGTCGGGGAAGACCGCGGTCGCGATCGCGATATGGCCCTTGAGCACGCGGGTGAAGCGGTCGCGGAGCTCCTTGCCCTGTTCGGGTGCCAGCGCGCCGATCGGCATGACGCGCGTCACGTCGGTGGTGCCGTCGGCATATTGCCCGCCCGAATCGACCAGATAGAGCTGGCCGGGCTCGAGGGGGACGTTCGACTCTTCGGTGCAGTGGTAGTGCGGGCTGGCGCCGTGCGCGCCGGTCGCGGAGATCGTGTCGAAGACGTGTCCTTCAGCAGCCCGGTCGCCTCGCGGAAGGCGAGCAGCTTCGCGGTGGCGGACAATTCGGTCTCGCTGCCGTCGGCGCAGTCGGTCTCGACCCAGCGCAGGAAGCGCGCGAGCGCGGCGCCGTCGCGGACCGAGGCGGCGCGGTGGCCGGCGATCTCGACCGGGTTCTTGAGCGCCTTGGCGAGCACGACGGGATCGCGCAGCGCGAGCACCTTGGCCCCGCCCGCGATCAGTGCGTCGGAAATCGCGGCGACGGCGCGTTCGGGGTCGGCGGCGACGCGCTTGCCCGCATAGTTGCGCAGCGCGGGCTGGAACGCGGTGCGGTCATGGACGCGGACCGCGTTGCCGAGATGCTGGCGGACGGTGTCGTCGAGCTTTTCGGGTGCGACGAACAGGTCGGTGGTGCCGTCGGCGCCGACGATCGCATAGCTGAGCGCGACGGGGGTGTGGCTGACGTCGTCGCCGCGGATGTTGAGCGTCCAGGCGATCGAATCGAGCGCGGAGAGCACGACCGCGTCGGCGCGCTGTTCGGCGAGCCAGTCGGCGATCCGCGCGCGCTTTTCGGCGGACGAGGCGCCGGCGAACGCGTCTGGCTGGATGGTGATCTTCGCAGGCGAGGGCGCGGGGCGGTCGGTCCAGATCGCGTCGATCGGGTTGGCGTCGACCGCGACGAGCTCAGCCCCGCGATCGGCGAGCACTGCGCTGGCTTCGGCGACCCAGGCGCTGGTGTGCAGCCACGCGTCATAGCCGATCCGCGCGCCCTCGGCGACGTGGGTGCCGAGCCAGGCGGCGACACTGGTCTGCGGCACGGGGGCGTATTCCCAGTGATCGCCATCGACCTGTTCGCGGACCTGGAGCGTGTAGCGGCCATCGGTGAAGATCGCGGCGCGGTCGGCAAGGACCGCGGCGCTGCCCGCCGAGCCTGGAACCCGGTCAGCCAGCCGAGCCGCTGCGCATAGCCGCCGACATATTCGCTCATATGCTCGTCGGTCAGCGGCACGACGAAGCCGTCGAGGCCGGCGGCGGCGAGATGGGCGCGCAGGGCGGTGAGTCGGGTCGGGCTGGATCGGGTCATCGGGGCTTTCGTCGATCTGAATGTTGTGAATGTTGAGACGCTGGCAGCAAAAAATGCGGCGTTGTCAGGTCCAGCGTGCCGGTCGGGTGCCGCGCGGGCGGGGCGTGTGCGGGCAATTGGGGCCGGGACAGGGCATGGCGCGTGTTGTGACAGAAACGCGGCGTGTAGGACAGCGGGGTTTGCTTGCGGGGGTGTCGGGCCGTCACCCCGCCACCCCCCCCGTTCTCATCCTGACGAAAGTCAGGACCCAAGGTTATTGGCCTCGGCGCTTGTGGCTCTGGGTCCTGACTTTCGTCAGGATGACGGGGAGGATGACGGGGGGAAGGATAACCGGGGCGCGGGCGTGGTGCGTTGGCTTCCGGTCGTGGGGGCGGTAACAGGGGGGATGACCATGAATTCCCCTGCCATCTCTTCGCCCGAGACCCCATCCGTGCCGCCGCGTGCCGAGCAGCGGCCGCACAGCTTCACCGCGCATGGCGTGACGATCGAGGATCCCTATGCGTGGCTGAAGGATCCCAACTATCCCGAGGTCGATGACGCGGACGTGCTGGCGTATCTCGCCGCCGAGAACGCCTATTTCGAGGCGCAGATGGCGCCGCACAAGGCGCTGACCGACACGTTGTACGAAGAGATGAAGGCACGCATCAAGGAGGACGAATCCTCGGTCCCGCAAAAGGACGGCGACTGGCTTTACTGGACCGCCTACGAGACCGGCGGCCAGTACAAGAAATGGTGGCGCAAGCCCGTTGCGGGCGGTCCGGACGAGCTGCTGCTCGACGAGCCCGCGCTCGCCGAGGGGCATGAATATTTCCGGCTCGGCGCGTTCTCGGTCAGCAATGACGGGCGCTATCTCGCCTATGCGATCGACGACAATGGCAGCGAGCGGTTCGAGGTCCGGGTCAAGGACCTGAACACCGGCGAGCATCTGCCCGACGTCATCCCCGGGATGCTCAGCGAGATCGTCTGGACCGCGGACGATGCGGGCTTCCTCTACGGTCTGGCGAACGAGCAGTGGCGGACCGACAATGCGCGGTTCCACCGGCTGGGCACGCCGATCACGGACGACGTCGTGCTGTTCCACGAGGAGGACGAGGGCTTCCGCGTCGCGTCGGCGAGACGAGTTCGCGCAAGTGGATCGTGATCGCGACGAGCGACCATGTGACGAGCGAGATCTACCTGCTGCCCGCGCACGAGCCGCTGGCGGTACCGATCCTGGTGTCCGCGCGGAAGGTTGGCCGCGAATATGACGTCGACGAGCATGACGGGACGCTGTTCATCCACACCAACGACGTCGATCCGAACTTCCGCCTGTGCACCGCGCTGGTCGAGGAGCCGGGCGCGTGGACCGAGCTGATCCCGGCCAGCCCGACCTTCTACATGACCGGGGTGGAGTGCTATCAGGACTTCTTCGTGGTCGACGGGCGAGAGGACGGGCTCGATCAGATCGCGATTCACCGGTACGAGACGCCGACCGAGGGCAAGCGGATCGAGTTTCCCGAGGCGAGCTATGTCGCCGGGCTTGGCGATAATCCCGAATATGACATGACCGTGCTGCGGCTCGGCTATGAGTCGATGGTCACGCCGGGGACGGTGTACGATTATGACGTCGATACCGGCGAGCGGACGATGCTCAAGGTGCAGGAGATTCCGAGCGGTTACGACGCGGCGAAATACGCGACCGAGCGGCTGAAGATCACCGCGCGGGACGGCACCGAGATTCCGGTGTCGATCGTCTATCCGGCCGGGTTCGTGCGCGACGGGTCGGCGCCTGTGTTCCTCTATGCCTATGGCGCTTACGGCTATGCGATCCCGCCGGGCTTCTCGACCGGGCGGATGAGCCTGCTCGACCGCGGCTTTGCCTATGCGATCGCGCATATCCGCGGCGGCGATGACCTTGGCCAGCAATGGTATCTCGACGGCAAGCTGGAGAAGCGCGAGAACACGTTCAACGATTTCGTCGACGTGGCCAAGGCGCTGGTCGACGCGAAGTGGACGTCGGCGGGGCGGATCGCGATCGCGGGGCGGTCTGCGGGCGGCGAGCTGATGGGGGCGGTGGTCAATTCCGACCCCGCGCTCTGGGGCCCGGTAATCGCCGACGTGCCGTTCGTCGACGTGCTCAACACGATGCTCGACGCCGAGCTGCCGCTGACGCCGGGGGAATGGCCCGAATGGGGCAATCCGATCGAGGATCCGGCGGCGTTCGCGCTGATCCGCTCCTATTCGCCGTACGACAACGTCAAGGCGCAGGCCTATCCGCCGATGTTCATCAGCGGCGGGCTCAACGATCCGCGCGTGACCTATTGGGAGCCCGCGAAATGGGCGGCCAAGCTGCGCCTGATGAAGACCGACGACAATGTGCTGTTGCTCAAGACGAACATGGGCGCGGGGCATGGCGGCAAGTCGGGCCGGTTCGAGTCGCTGCGCGAGGCGGCGGAGGAGCATGCGTTCGTGCTGTGGCAGTTGGGCGTCGCGGGATGATTCTTGGTTCGCGCGAAGGCGCGAAGGCGCGAAGATTTAGAGTTTTCGCGCGGAGACGCGGAGGACGCAGAGAGAAGATGCACACCATTCTCAGCGTCCTCTGCGCCTCTGCGCGAACCACCCTTCTTCGCGCCTTCGCGCCTTCGCGTGAACAAAGGTCGGTCGCCGCGTGACGATCGAGGCGTTGGTGGCGCGGTACGGCGTCGTGGCGATTTTTCTCGGGGCAGGGGTCGAGGGGGAGGCGGCGGTCGTGACGGGCGGGGTGCTGGCGCATCAGGGGCTGGTGTCGCTGGCGGGCGCGATGGCGGCGGCGGTGATCGGGTCGTTCGTTGCGGACCAGCTGTTCTTTGCGGGCGGGCGGTATTTCCGCGAGTCGCGCCCCGTTGCGGCGATCCGGCGGCGGTCGGCCTATGCGCGCGCGATCGACCTGCTCGAACGCTATCCGCGGCGGTTCATCTTCGCCTATCGCTTCGTCTACGGAATCCGCACGGTCAGCCCAATTGCGATCGGGACGAGCCGGATTTCGCAGCGCGTGTTCCTGGCGGTGAACCTCGCCGCGGCGATCGTGTGGGGCTGTGTGTTCAGCGCGATCGGCTATGCGTTCGGCAATGTCATCGAGGAGATGCTGGGGCGGATCGACACCGGGCGGCTGATCCTGCTCGGCGCGGCGGCGCTGCTGCTGGTCGGCGGCGGCTGGTTCGCGTGGCGGAAATGGCGGGAGCGCAGCGCATGACCTTCACGATGACGATCACCGCGGCCGAGGCGGATATCGACGAGCTGGGGCACGTCAACAATGCGGTCTGGGTCCAGTGGATCCAGCGGATCGCGACCGCGCATTGGGAGGCGGTCGCGCCCGCCGAGCACAAGGCCGCCTATGTCTGGGTCGTGACGCGGCACGAGATCGACTATCGCGGCAGCGTGGTCGCGGGCGAGACCGTGACCGGCGAGACCTGGGTCGAGGGCGGGCCGAAGGGCGCTCGGTTCGACCGGCATGTGCGGTTCGTCGGCGATGACGGGCGCGTGAAGCTGGACGCGGTGACGACCTGGGCGCTGCTCGACCGGGCGAGCGGGCGGTTGCTGCGCGTGCGGCCGGAGATTGCGGCGCCGTTTTTTGAAGGGGCGGGCTGAAGGTTTGGGGTGAGGGTTTTGGCCTCACTGGCCCTCACCCTTCCCGCGGCAAGGGCCGCGGGCCCCTTCCCTCTCCCCCAAGGGGAGAGGGAGTTAGCCTGAGTTTCTCAGGCCCGTCGCGATCGCGTTGATCGACAGGAGGATGCCTTCGCCGATGCGTGCATCCTCTTCACGGCGCGGCGGCGCTTGATCAGTTCGATCTGAAGCAGGTTGAGCGGTTCGATATAGGGCAGGCGGAGGCGGATCGAAGCTTCGAGCGCGGGGTGTTTTTCGAGCAGGCGCGACTGGCCGGTCGCATCGAGCAGCCCGTCATGCGTCTGCTGCCAGCGTCGCGGATCCGGCCGAAGACGGTGTCGCGCAGCGCCGGATCCTCGACCAGCCCGGCATAGCGTGCGGCGATCGCCATGTCGGACTTGGCCAGCACCATCTCGAGATTGGCGAGCGCGGAGGCGAAGAGCGGCCAGCCCTGCGCCATGTCGCGCAGCAGCGCCTTGTCCTCGAACCCGGCGAGCGCCTGGCCGACGCCGTACCAGCCGGGAAGCATGACGCGCGCCTGCGCCCAGCTGAACACCCAGGGGATCGCGCGCAGATCCTCGATCCGGTCGGACTTGGTGCGGCTGGCGGGACGGCTGCCGATCTTGAGCCCGGCGATCTCGGCGATCGGCGTCATCTGGCGGAAGAAGGTGCGAAAGCCGCGCTCGTCGCCGCCGACAGTGCCGTAGACGAGGTCGCGATAGCTGTGGAACGCGGTGTCGCTGAGCCAGTCCATCGCGGCGCAGAAGCGCGTGGTGTCGGCGTTCGACAGGCGTTCGGGTTCGAGGCTGGCGAGCAACGTGGCCGACGCGATCGCCTCCAGATTGGTCATCGCGGCGTCGCGCGTGCCGTATTTGGCGGCGATCACCTCGCCCTGTTCGGTGATGCGGATGCGGCCCTGCACGGTGCCGCCGGGTTGCGCGCGGATCGCCGCGA
>NZ_JRVI01000251.1:0-1613 GCF_000783375.1 Sphingomonas sp. Ant20 | reverse complement strand
GCGCTCATCCGACCACCCGCCGGCCGAAGCCTGGCGCGGGCCCGCGCTGCCCGAACCCCGCGCCTGCGTTGGGCACGCTGAACACCGTGCGCCGGAAATTCTTTTCGAGCCGGTCGGTGACATAGGTCCAGAGCGCTTCGATCTCCGCCGCGGACTTGCCCTTGGGATCGACCTCCATGACCGTGCGGCCGTCGATCATCGAGGCGGCGAAATCGGTGCGCTGGTGGATCGTCATCGGGGCGACGGTGCCGTGCTGAGAGAGCGCGACGATCGCCTCGGCCGTGATCCGCGCCTTGGGGGTCGCGGCATTGACGACGAAGATCAGCGGCTTGCCCGCGCGATCGCACAGATCGACGGTTGCGCCGACCGCGCGCAGGTCATGCGGGCTCGGTCGGGTCGGGACGACGATCAGCTCGGCGATCTGGATCACCGTCTGGATCGCGACCGTGATCGACGGCGGCGTGTCGATCACCGCCAGCTTGAACCCCTGCTGGCGAAGAATTTCGAGATCGGCGGCGAGCCGCGCGACCGTGGTCTGCGCCAGCGCCGGCGCCTCCGCCTCGCGCTCGTTCCACCAGTCGGTCAGCGACGCTTGCGGATCGATATCGATCAGCACGACCGGCCCCTGCCCGGCGCGCTCCGCCTGGACCGCGAGATGCCCGGACAGAGTCGTCTTTCCCGACCCGCCTTTCTGCGATGCCATCGCCAGAACGCGCATAAGCCCCCTTACGTCTCGTCAACCAAGGCACGCGATGCCATGCCAGCGGATAAGAAGCGGTTAACGCGTGGTTCCCAAGCCGTTACGACGACGTGCCGCGCCCCCGCACCTGACCGCCGCACGGCTTAACCCGATCTTTGCCTTCGCCGGGCTATCGCGACATGACGATCATCATTTGGCTTTAACGAGGTACTCGATGCGCAACCTGATTCTGGGCGCGGCGGCGACGGTAGCGGCGCTGGGCGCGGTGCCGGCCGCGGCGGACGTGAAGGCCGGCGTCGATGCCTGGAGCCGCGGCGACTATGCGACCGCGATCGACCAGTGGCGTCCGCTCGCGATCGCGGGCGACGCCGATGCGCAGTTCAATCTCGCCCAGGCCTATAAGCTCGGCCGCGGCGTCACGCTCGACCCCGCGCTCGCCGAAAGCTGGTTCCGCAAGGCGGCGCTGCAGGGTCATGTCCAGGCGCAGGACAATTACGGCCTCGCGCTGTTCCAGGCCAACAAGAAGGCGGACGCGCTGCCCTGGCTCGAAAAGTCGGTGGCGCGCGGCGAACCGCGGACGCAACTCGTGCTCGGGACGATGTTGTTCAACGGCGACGCGGTCCCGCGCGATTATCCGCGCGCCTATGCGCTGATGTCGCGCGCGAGCACGTCGGGATTGCAGTCGGCCTCGCAGACGCTGGCGCAAATGGACCAGTATATCTCCCCCGAAGACCGCCAGCGCGGCACGGCGCTCGCCGAGCGCTATGCCGCGCAGGAAAAATTGCGCGGTCGGGACTGTCGCCTGCGTCGCCGCCGCCGATCTCGGCCACTGGCCCTGCCAGGCCCGCTCCCCAGCCCGCTCCCCGGCCGTGACGCCGGTCGCGCGCACCACGGTCCCCGCCTCATCCGTGTC
>NZ_JRVI01000250.1:0-1274 GCF_000783375.1 Sphingomonas sp. Ant20 | reverse complement strand
GCGTCGCCCAGACGCCCGGGCCCGCGGCGAGCGCAAGCGCGGCGTGCCGCCAGCCGAGCGGCTCGCCGGGCTGCGCCGCGGTCCGGTCGAGATCGATCGCGAGCATCGCCACCGACCAGCTCGCGGTCAGGCAGATTCCGACCGCGACGGCGACCAGCGACCCCGAATGCTCGAAATGAAGATTGAAAAGGGGGACCACGATCTTTGCTCTCAGGACGTAACTCCCAATCGCATGAATTTATTAAAGAAAGTTATAACCGAAACGGCTTGATAGGGCCCCTTGCCCGGCCGGCACGATCAATTGCCCGCCGAGGCGACCACGGCCCGGGTCACGTCGCCCATCAACCGCATCCGCACCGGAATCGGCTCGCGCGTGCTGGCGATCATCACCGCGACCGCATAGCGATGGCCGTTCGGCGCGACGAGCAGCCCGATATCGTTATAGCCGGTCGACAGGCTGCCCAGGTCCTGCCCGGTGCCGGTTTTGTGCGCCAGCGACCAGCCCGGCCGCAGCCCCGATTTCAGTCGCAGCGGC
Organism: Sphingomonas sp. Ant20; assembly: GCF_000783375.1. Classification (NCBI taxonomy): domain Bacteria; kingdom Pseudomonadati; phylum Pseudomonadota; class Alphaproteobacteria; order Sphingomonadales; family Sphingomonadaceae; genus Sphingomonas; species Sphingomonas sp. Ant20. Next base: position 739 of record NZ_JRVI01000250.1, on the reverse strand, counting down.
CCGGTCTTGCTCGACCGCATCAGCGTCAGCAGCGACGCGGTCGAACGCGCGCTCAACAGCTTGCCCTGCGCGAGCAGCGACAGGCCGAGCGTCACGCCATTGGCGGACGCACCGTCGTAGGGCGCCGCGAGATAGCGGTTCAGCGCCTTCGCCCGCGCCTCGTAGGTCATCGCCGCGCGCGCCTGGAGAAAGCCCCAGCCCCCCGCCCATTCGGGCCGCCATTCGAGCCCCGCGGTCTTCGCCTGCAGCACCCGTTCGCCCGGGCCGAAGGTCACGCCCTCGACACCCTTGGCGTCGAGCATCCGGTTGATCGCCGCGGGCCCGCCGACGCGCCACAACAGCACGTCGTTGCAGGTATTGTCGCTGCGCGTCATCGCGCCGCGTAACAGCTCGTCGATCGTCGTCGTATAACCGTCCGGGCCGATCAGCGTGCGGATCGGCTGATGGAACAGCGTCAGGTCGGCACGCGTCAGCGTGACGCGGTCGGACAGCGAAATCTGCCCGCGGTCGACGGCGTCCATCACCGCGATCGCCACCCACAGCTTGCTGACGCTTTGCTGCGGACGCCGCGTGTCGCCGTCCCAGGCCACCACCCAGCCCTCGTCGATGTCGCGCACGGTGATGCCCACCTGTCCCTTGAAGCTCGCGCCGAGCGCCTGCACCGCGTTGAGCAGGTCCGCCGCGGGCTGGGGCCTCGGCGACGGCCGCGTCGGCGACGATGGCCGGGCGCCGGGCCAGG
>NZ_JRVI01000025.1:0-11426 GCF_000783375.1 Sphingomonas sp. Ant20 | reverse complement strand
AAGCGCGCTGCCCCCGCGCTGCCGTTCGTGCGCGCCGCGGTGGCGAGGCCGGGAAGCGCGAGCGCGGAGCCGGAGCCGAAGAGCGTGAGGGCGTCGCGGCGATTGATCGTCATAACAGTGCCTTTTGCGGTGATGCCGCCTGCTAGGGGCGCTCGGCGTCAGTCACGTTGCGGCAGCGTTACGCCGCGATGACAGGCCGTCACGCGTGGGTCATGTATCCGACGCGGAACCGTAACGACCCCGCCCTAGGTGCTCGCTCACTGACAATCGGGGGACTTCATGACGACCATTTTTACGCGCCTGGCTCTGGCCGCGCTTGCTGCATCCTGTTCGACGGGTGCGCTTGCCCAGGCGATCGTCGCGCCCGATCCGGCGACCGGCACGGCCGCCCGCGCCGACGTGACGGGCGGCGACGACATCGTCGTCACCGCGCAGAAGCGCGAACAGCGGATCGAGGACGTGCCGTTGACCGTCACCGCGCTCACCGGCGCGAAGATGGCGGATATTGGCGTCAACTCGCTGTCCGAAGTCGCCGCCTATATTCCCGGCCTGCAAATCCAGGAGCAGAGCGCGAACAACCCCGGCTTCGTGATCCGCGGCATCACCTCGGACAATGGCTCGTCGCAGCAGGGTGCGCGGGTGACGCTCTATTATAACGGCGTCGACATCAGCCGCTCGCGCGGCGCCTATCAGGATCTCTATGATCTCGAGCGGATCGAAGTCGTGAAGGGCCCGCAGGCGACGCTGTTCGGCACCGCCGCCGCGGTTGGTGCCATCAACCTTATCTCCGCCAAGCCGCAGCCCGGCACCTCGGGTGCGATCACCGGCTCCTATGGCAATTACAACCGCACGCAGGTGTCGGGCTTTATCAACGCCGGCAACGACGTGCTGTCGGGACGCTCGCCTTCGCCTATAAATATCGCGACGCTATGTCCGTAACATCGCCGGCGATGCGAACATCCCCAACCAGAACCAGGGCAAGGTCGATCAGGACGATCTGAACGGGCAGGACCAGCGCGGCATTCGCGGCTCGCTGCGCTTCCGGCCGAACGACGCGGTCACCGCCGATCTCGTCCTGACCTATGATGGTCAGCGCAATCCCGGCACCGCGTTCAAGAGCCGCGCGCATGCCCCGACCGGCGGCCAGACGGGCGATTACGGCAATGCCGAACTCTCGGGCTCGCCGTTCAGCGCCGAGGCGCTCGGCGCGCGCAAGCTCGGGCTCGACCGCAACGTCTATGACGCCAACCTGACGGTGTCGGTCGATCTGTCGCCCGGCATCACCTTCACCACCGTCAACGGCTATCGCCGCTTCGACGCACTCGAAATCTTCGACGCGGATGGCGGCCCGGCCTGGTATCTCGAGTTCGCCGAGGATGCGAAGGGCGACCAGTGGAGCCATGAGAGCCGCTTCGCGTTCGACGGCCCGAAATATCGCGCATCGTTCGGGTGGAACGCCTTCTTCGAAAACGGGTCGCAGCGCGTCCCCTTCTCGACCGAGGAGGGCACCTATATCGCTTGCTCGATCGCCACGGCCTATCAGCCGTTCCGTACCGCGCTGAACGGCGCGGGGATCCCGACCGGCCCGGGCTGTGTCGCCGCCAACGGCACGATCCCGGCGGCGACCCGCGCCACCGCGATCCTCACCGGCGGCCGTTCGACGCAGATCCCCTATTCGTCCGAGTTCACCAATTACGGCAACAACGACACCTATTCGGTGTTCGCCGATGCGACCTATATCCCGATCCCGGCGCTCGAGCTGACCGCCGGCGCACGCATCCTGATCGAGGATCGTCAGTCGGGCTATTCGTCGATCCAGCCCAATTCGCAGATTCTCGCCGCGCTGGGCGTCCGCACCAGCCTGCTTGGCACCGCGAACACCAACGGCGTGAAGTTCGAGGCGGACCAGAGCTTCGCCGCGATCCTCCCGCGCTTCAACGCGCTGTTGAAGCTCGACGACGATGTCAGCCTTTACGGCACGATCAGCAAGGGCCGGCGCTCACCGGTCGTCCAGTTGGCGGCACTCAACGCCGTCAACGGCGTACGCCCCAATCTTCAGATCGTGCCTGAGGAAAATGTCTGGAACTACGAAGGCGGCATCAAGGGTCGCGTCGGACCCTTCACCGGCGCGGCATCGGTCTTCTATCAGACCTATGACGGGTTCCAGGTCTCGGTAAACGAGGTCAATCCCGCCAATGGTGCGGTCGTCGCGGTCACGCGCAGCGCGGGCTCGGCGAAGAATGTCGGCGTCGAGCTCGAGGGCAATCTGGCGCTTGGCCAGTATCTCTCGGTGTTCGGGACCTTCGCCTATCTCGACGGCGGGATCGCGGACCAGCCTGCAGGCACCTTTGCCGGCAACCGCTTCCGCCTCCAGCCGAGCACCACGGCATCGGGCGGCGCGACGCTCCGGCTCCCGCTCGGCGGCGCGGTCTTCTATGCGACGCCGAGCGCGAATTACCGGTCGAAGGTGTTCTTCGAACTGCCCAACAGCGCCGCGATCAGCCAGCGCGGCTACACGCTGGTCAACCTGCGTGCGGGTATCGAGCTCGCGGACGGGCGCTACCGCGTCGGCGGCTTTGCGCGCAACCTGACGAACAAGCGGTACCTGATCGACGCGGGCAACACGGGCGGCGGCTTCGGCATCCCGACCTATATCGCCGGCGAACCGCGCTTCTACGGCGTCGAGCTCGGCGCCAAGTTCTAAACAGCCCTGTCCCACCCTGTCGTTCCGGCACGCGCCGGGACGGCGGGGACCATCCGCGGGCCTGGGCCAGGTGGCGGGTCGCTTCTTGGGCGGCTCCTAACCCGGCCCCGTGCGTTGACGCGCATTCCCCATCGCATGAGGTTCTCAAGATGCGCGCCATCCCCATCGCTACGGCCGTTTCCGCATGAGCGGTCCGCAGCTCTTCACGCCGTTCAAGGTCGCAAGCTCGATCTCGCCAATCGGATCGTCATCGCGCCGATGTGCCAATATTCGGCGGTCGACGGCTGCATGACCGACTGGCACCTGATCCATCTCGGGCATCTCGCGCTGTCGGGCGCGGCCCTGATGATGCTCGAAGCCGCCGCCGTGACGCCCGAGGGGCGGATCACCTATGCCGATGTCGGGCTGTATGACGATGCGAGCGAAGCGGCGATCGCGCGGACACTCGACAGCGTGCGCCGCTGGTCGGACATGCCGATCGGCATCCAGCTGTCGCATGCCGGACGCAAGGCGTCGTGCGAGGTGCCCTGGAAGGGCGGCGGTCAGATCGCGCCCGACGCTGAGCAGGGCTGGCAGACCGAAGCCCCCTCCCCGGCCGGTTTCCTGCCCGACGATACGCCGCCGACGGCGCTCGATCGCGAGGGGCTGGCGCGACTGCGCGACGCGTTTGCCGCCGCGGCGACGCGCGCGGCTCGCCTCGAGATTGATGCGATCCAGCTGCACGCCGCGCACGGCTATCTGCTCCACCAGTTCCTCTCGCCCTTGGCCAACCACCGCGACGACGACTATGGCGGCAGCCTCGAGAACCGGATGCGCTTCCCGCTCGAAATCTACGACGCGGTCCGCGCCGCCTTCCCGGCGGATCGCCCGGTGACGATGCGCGTATCGGGCACCGACTGGGTCGAGGGTGGCTGGGACGGTGAACAGACCGTCGCCTTCGCAAAGGCGCTTGAGGCTCGCGGGTGCGACGCGATCCACGTCTCGAGCGGGGGCCTCAGCCCGGACCAGCAGATCCCGGTCGGCCCGAGCTATCAGGTCCCGCTGGCGCGTCAGGTCAAGCAGGCGGTCGGCATCCCCGTCGTCGCGGTCGGCCTGATCACCGACTATGAACAGGCCGAGGCGATCATCGGTACCGGTGACGCCGATCTCGTCGCGCTAGCCCGGACCCTGCTCTACGATCCACGCTGGCCGTGGCATGCCGCCGCACATCTCGGCGGCCATGTGAAGGCGCCCAACCAGTATCTCCGCTCACAGCCACGCCAGTACAAGGACCTGTTCAAGGCCTGACGCCAACCGCGACCCTCGCAGGTCGCGGCAATGTCTCCAGCGCGGTCAGCCGTTGTCGCGGAAACCGGGATACAGACTCATCCCGCCGTCGACGGTCAGCGTCGATCCGATGATATAGTCCGCGGCATCGGACACCAGGAACAGCGCCGCACGCGCGACATCGTCGGGTTCGCCGATCCGTCCATAGGGGATGAGCTCGAGCAGCGCGTCGGCGGCATCGCCCTTGGTCGCATCGGCGTTGATGTCGGTCGCGATCGCGCCGGGCGCCAGCGCATTGACCCGGATCCGCTCCTGCGCGACCTCCTGTGCCAGCGTGCGCATCAGCATCCCGCTGCCGCCCTTCGACGCCGCATAGTTCGCATGCCCCGCCCAAGGGATCGTCTCGTGCACCGAACTCATGAACAGGATCTTGCCGATCGCCCGACCAAAGCCGCGATCACCCTGCGCGCGGAAGCGGCGTACCGCTTCGCGCGACACGAGGAACTGGCCCGTCAGGTTGACGTCGATGACGCGGCTCCAGTCCGCTAGCGTCATGTCCGCATAGCCCGCATCCTTCTGCATGCCGGCATTGGCGAACACGACGTCGACGCCGCCGAACCGCGACACGGTCTCGTCGAACAGCCGGAGGACGGCATCCTCGTCCGCGGTATCGGCCTGACAGGCAAACGCCTTGCCCCCGCCCGCCACGATCCGCGCGACCACGTCGTCCGCCGCCTCGCGATTGCTGTTGTAATTGACCGCGACGCGCGCGCCGGCCTGCGCGAAGAGCAGCGCGGCGGCGCGTCCGAGGCCGGAGCTTGCACCGGTGACGATAGCGGTCTGTCCGGAGAGATCGATGTGCATGGGGCTCGCTTTCGCTAGACTGTCGGGAGTTGCGTCCCCAACGCCCGCCTTGCCAAAGCTATCCGTCTGCCCCCACGGGGGGCTAGTCGTCCAGCGTGTCCGCCGTCCGCAGCGCGCGCACATAGGCCTGCGCAGCCTGTTGCTCGGTCGCGGTCTTGAACGCGTCACGAGGGTCGGGCGCATCGCCGAGCGTCGCCAGCACGGCCCACAGCGCAAACCGCCGGCCGGTCTCGCGCTCGGTCCCGAACGCGATCCGGACGCGCTCGAGACCGTCATCGATCGCGATCGTATCCAGCGTATCGAGATCGGTCGTGCCGAAATAATGGGTGAGCATCGCGTCGAGATCCATGACGCAGCGCTGCCCGAGCCGTGCGATCGTGGCAAGCCATGTCGAACGGTCGGCCCCCTCCGTGCGAAAGAGTTGCGCAACGCTCCACCCCGACCTAGATGCCGGTCGCACGCGCCCCTCCGCCATCGCGGCGGCGCGGATACGGTGCGGAAGAGTGTCCGAGTGGTTTAAGGAACTGGTCTTGAAAACCAGCGTAGGGGTAACTCTACCGTGGGTTCGAATCCCACCTCTTCCGCCAAAGCGTCGTCTCAGCTTGCCTCGCTTAGGCTAATGACAGCGCCCAAGGCCACGTCTCCGGCGCGTTCGCATCCCCGGAGAACCGAACCGGTTCATAAACAGCGCTAGTAAATCGGAGTGACTGTCAGGGCACCGGGTGAGCCCGGACGTCCAGAATGGGAGCAAGCATTCTTACAGACGGTGCTTGAAGATCGTCTGTACCGGTACCCTGGTCTCGGAATGACTTGATTTCGGGCTCGGTCAGGAGCTTCATGTACATCCGAATGCTTTGAGGTAATGCGGGGCTTCAGACAAATGAAGCGGTGGTTGCTCTTCATCCTGGGTGTGGCCGTCAGCGTCCCGGCGCAGGCGCAGCTTGCGGCACCGGTGAAGAATGGCGACTCGACCATCGTCGTCACGGGCAACCGAAGCCGCGAGTCGAAGGTGGAGTTGAGCGAGTGGCGAATGGCGGAAACGCCGCACGTCGTCGTGTTCAGCCAGGGCGACGAAACTGCGTTGCGGCGCACCGCGCACAATCTCGAAAAGCTGCACTTCCTGCTCTCGGTCCTTCATGGCCGGGTGGATCAGCCTGACGAGACGATCAAGATCGCCGTGACGATGATCGGCGATGTCGCATCGTTCGAACAGCTTCGACTGACCGAGCTGCGCTGGCAATATGGTCCCTTCCCGCAGGCGTTCGAAAAGACGATCTACTATGATCCGCGCGAGGAAGGGTCGGTGCTCGCAACGACCGAGGAGGGCGTGAACCTGGTTCTTCAGCCCTCCGTCGGCCGCAAGACGAGCCGCAATTGTACGCGCGAGCAGGACCGAAACCCTCCAATCGTTGATTACTACATAAGCCCCAGGGTGACGGCGACCGGACAGCCGACGTACGACGTGAACCAGATTCTCGGACAGCTCGCGGTGAACGAGATCGCCTTTTGCCAATGGGCCGAATCCCGCGTGTATGCCGCCTTCGCCCAGAACTACCTGATGACCTATTTTCCGGCAGCGTATCCGCGCTGGTATCTTCAGGGGTTCGGAGAATTGTTCGCGACGATGGAAGCCGGCGACGACTTCGTGGAATATGGCCACCTTCCGCCTGGCTACGCGAAGGTCATGCATCATTACGGTCTGTATCCGGTCACGCACATCCTCGACGGGCGCTATCTCTCGGGCAAGGGTAGGGCCTGGACGCCCTATCACGCATGGCGGCTGGTCCACCTTCTGTATTTCTCCGAGGAGTGGAAGCCGCGGCTTCACGATTATCTGAAAGCCCTAGCACGGGGTGACGACTTGCCGACCGCCGCGAGCGCCCTTGGCAATCCGAGCCAGTTCCAAAGCGCCGTGACCGCCTACCGAGGCCGCAAATTACAGGCTGAAAAGATGGCCTTTCCGGCCAATCGCGCGCCGGAACCCAGCATCCGCCGTCTGACCCTCGCGGAGGCCGGGCTGATCCGTGGCCGGCTTGAACTCGGCGCGCGGATCGAGGTGCCCGACGCCGGCCCCGACCGTGAGAAGGCGCTCGCACGGCGCTCCGCGTGGCTCGACCGGCTTCGCGACAACGCGACACGCTTCCCCGCCCTGACCGAAAACCATCTGCTCCTGGCCGAGGCCGAATGCCGCACCGGCAATCCCGAAGCCTGTCTTGAAGCCGCTGAGAGGGCGATTGCACAGTCACCGACGGAAACACGCGCGCTGGTGTGGAAAGGCACGGCGCTGACGCAGCTGGCTGTGCGCGCTCCCGCCGTCGAACGTCGGCAGCGGCTTGCAAACGCGAGACGTTTCATCGTCAGGGCCAACCGCCTGGACCCGGAGAGCAGCCTCGCGCTGATCGCGTATCACGACAGCTTTGTAACGGCGGGCGAGCAGGCCCCGGATGTCGCGGTAGAGGGGCTGTACAAGATCGTTCAGTCGGCGCCCGCCGCGCCCGGTCCGAGACTGAAACTCGGTGAGGAGCTGATCGCCCGCGACCTTCGGGGTGAAGCGCGCAGAATGCTGCTGCCGGTCGCCAAAGGGGCGTTCGCAACGCCGGAACAGCCCGTCGCCGCCGCTTTGCTGTCGCCAGCGGGGGCGACGGAGCCGGGGCGTTAGCGGCTGCTAAAATCCGGCGTTCGCAGACCGTAGCACGTTGAAACATCGCCGGGGTCCTTATCCGGACCCCGGCGATCACGTCAGTCGGTAACGTTACAGCCGCAGCGAGACCCCTGCGACGAGCTGCCGGCCGAGCAGGTCATACCCCATCACGGTATTGCCGCGCAGCAGCCCGATCCGCGAACGGCTGTCCGGGATGAGCGGCGGATCGCGGTCGAAGATGTTGTTGGCGGCAAGCCGGAACGTCATCTGCTTGTTGATGTCGAAGCTGAGCGCGACGTCGATCCAGTTGTACGAACCGACACCCGGATATTGATCGCGCCGGGCGCTCGCGTCCTGGGCGGGGATGCCGGTGTCCTCGGGCGCGTAGATATCGAGCGGCATCGCGCCGCGGTGGCGCCAGTTGACCGACAGGCTGGTCGTGCTGTCGGGCGCGGTCCAGGTGGTGCGGAGCTGGTGCTTCCAGCGCGGCATGCTCTCGCCGCAGAGATTGCCGAAATATCCCACGCAGTTGCGCGGTTCGATCGTGGGCGACGATTGCGAGCCGACGCGGGTCATCAGCGTCCCGTTGAAGCTCATGTCGAGCCGGCCGACGCCGCCCAGACCGACATTATACTGCCCCTGGAAATCCCAGCCATGCGACTGCGACTTGTAGCCATTGGCCGAGCCGCGAGCCACCCAGCCCGTCGACGGACTGGTCGCAGGCGAGCTCGAGAGCGTGCCGGTGCCGGGATTGCGGACGATGCCGCGGCAGAAATATTCGTTCCCGGTCGCAAGGCACTCGCCGATGATGTTCTGCGGCTGGAGGAAGTCGAGCTGGTCCTTCAGATCGATCAGCCAGCGGTCGATCGACACCGTCAGGCCGGGTATGAAGCGTGGGCGCAGCACGACGCCGAAGGTCTTGGTGAAGGCACTTTCGGGCGTCAGGTTGAACCCGCCCTCGCGCACGGTGCAACGATCGTCAGGGCAGATCAGCGAGGCACTGCCATAGAGATTGTCGGCAAGGCCGGTGTTGCGGCATTGCTGCAGCGTCGCCGACGGCGCCAGTCGCGCGCCGTTGGGGTTCGACGGATCGATCCGCGGCGCACAGGGATCGGCATAGAAGCCTGGTTCCAGAAGATGTTGGCGGCACCCTGCGCGGTGCTGACGCCCGGTGCGGCCTGGGACTTGTTGTACGAGGCGCGCAGCGTGATGTCCGCCACCGGCGACCAGAGTCCCTCGACCTTCCAGGTATCGAACTTGCCGTCGAGCCGGTTGTACTGCGACACGCGGTAGCCGGCGTTGACCTGCAACAGCTCGGCGAACCGGCGGTGTTCGATCAGCGGTGCCTGGACCTCGGCATTGGCTTCGAGGATGCTTTGCGTGAAGCGCTGGTTCTCGCCGCCGTTATTCTGCTGGAAGACCTCGTTGACGATCGTGCGTTCCATCTCCTCGCGATATTCCGCGCCCAGCGCGATCGCGATGCCCTGGTCCGCAAGCGGCGAGGTAATGCCGTATCGGCCCAGATCGCCGCTGACGGTGCCGACGAACTGCAACAGGCGCGGAATGCGCGTGCTGATCCCGCCGGTCGCGCCACCGTAGAGATACTGGTTGAGCGCCGTATCCTGGTTGAACGGCGCGACGCGTTGAACGGCACGCAGGACGGATCGGTCCCGTTGACGACCGCACGACAGGTCGGCGTGCCGTTGACCCGGACGACGTCGAGCGAGCGATTGATGTTCTCGAAGCGCGCGAACGGCACGTCGATGGTGTCGAGCCGCGCGCGCGAGATCATGCCCGCGACATCGTACGACCACACGCCGTCAAAGCCGCGCCCGCGCAGCCCCGCGACGATACGATAGCCCTCGTTGGTGAAGCGCTGCCGCACCAGTGGCAGCCCGTCGAAGCGATAGCGGACGTCGATCGGCGCATATTGTCCGGCGACACCGGCGTTGTCGCCGCACAGATCCCGTGCCTGCGAGGTCGACAGGAACGCGTTGTCGCAATTCACGCGGAACGGGTCCGAGCCGTACGCACCGAAGTTGAAGGTGCGGTTGAGCTGGGTGTTGTAGGACTTGTCGCGGTAGAACAGCCCGTTGCCGTACAGCTCGATGTCATCGGTGATCTTGGCGGTGAGGAAACCGCCAAGGTTGACGCGGTTGAACGCGCGCTGGACCGCCCAATTGTCATAGGGGTTGGCCGACGAGCCCTGCGGCCCGCTGTTGATCGGAATGAAGGTCCCGTTGCCGTTGGGATTGTTGACCAAGATCTGCCCGGCGCGCGGCCCCGACTGCGGAATGATCGTACCGGCGGGCGTGAAGCTTGCACGCGAACAACCGAGCGGCGAGGTGTTGGTCGGCTGGACCGCCTCGCAAACCGAATAGGAGCGATCGACAAGTTCGATCGGATTGGACTGGCGGTAATTGATGAACCCGGTGATGTTCACCCGGTCGTTGAACAAATTGGTACCCGCCGCCAGGCTGACGTCCGAACGACCACCGTCATTGGTCAATCCGCGCTTGGCGGCGAAACCCGCACGACCTGCCGCCTCGGTGACCGCGTTGCTGCCATTGTCGTGATTGTAGAAGCTGTAGTTCGCGTCGAGCCGGATGCCTTCGAAATTCTTCTTCAGCACGAAGTTGACGACGCCCGACACCGCGTCGGATCCATAGACGGACGAGGCACCACCGGTCAGCACGTCGATCCGCTCGACCAGTGCGTTGGGGATGATGCCGACATCGACCGTGTTGGCGAGGCCCATGCGAAGACCGTCGATCAGCGTCAGCGTGCGCTCATAGCCCAGGCTGCGCAGCTTGATGCGCTGGCGACCTTCGGAATCGCTGAAATTCTGTTCCGAGTTCACCTGCACCTGCGGCAGGCGATTCAGCACCTCCTCGATCGTCGTCGCGCCTGTGCCGCGATTTCCGCGGCGGTCGTCGTCACGATCGGTGCGGCGGACCGGTTGTTCGGCCGCGCGATGCGCGTGCCGGTGACGACGATGTCCGACGCTTCCCGCCGTTCGCCGGTGCGTTCGGCATCTGCAGCGAGCTTGGCGGAGGCGACGGGATCGCCGATCGCGGTCTGGCTTTCCTGCGCACCATCGGCCGCGCCTGTATCCGACGCCTGGGCCTGCGCCTGAGCCGGCATCGCAAACAACGCCGCGACGCAACATGTCGTAGTCAGAAACCCTTTGAACAGCACCATTCCATTACCCCCCATGTTGCCGATCGGGTCACATGATGGTGATGCATCGTATCGTTTGCCGCCGACCCTGTTCGGAAGCGTTCGATGAACAACAGGACGCCCTTTCATCGGGATCTGTCGCCCCGTGACCTTGCTGACCTTGTTCGGCATCACCATCCGGACCCTCGGACAGGCACATGCTGTCACGTCCCAAATATCAAAACAATACCAATAATTTCAGAAATGACACGCGGTATGGATTTTGTGTCGTAACGGTCTCAATCGGTATCAATGACAGCACTTTGCGTTCCTCAGGCCGCACCATTCCGCTTCGGTTGCGAGTTCGTCCCCTATGGAGCTGTATCCGCTGGGGTCATTGCTATAGGTCGTCGATCAACGCGTCCAAAGCGCAAGCAAGGCGGATAAACTTGCTTGCGACGCGACGCTCTAGACCCGGCGTGACGTGCTCTCGCCTTCCATCCACTTGTGACCGGCGAAGAACACGTCCAGGACCAGTGGAGAGCGGAATGACGACGACAGGACGAGAAGCGACCTGATAAAAGAAATTTGCGAGTGACGATCGCGATCAATCGGTTAGACCCTGCCGCACAAGGGGGGATCTCTACACCATGAAGCACCGCGCACTGACCGCCATCGCACTTTGCCTCGTCGCCACCGAACTGGCCGCACAGACCACGCCGCCACCGGCCGCCAGGCCCGTCGAACGGACCCAGGCGCCCGAGAATCAGGCGACGGTGCCCACCCGCCCCC
>NZ_JRVI01000249.1:0-6648 GCF_000783375.1 Sphingomonas sp. Ant20 | reverse complement strand
AGCCGAACCCCGCGCTCGCCGCGACGACCGCGGACCAGCCGATCGGCACGCCCAGCAGCACGAGGCCGACATAGCTCGCCGCGGCGAGCGCCGCCGCGGTGACATAGAGTTCGGGACGCATCAGGATCGAGGGTTCGCCCGCGAGCACGTCGCGGATGATCCCGCCGAAACAGGCGCTCATCACCCCCATCAGCACGGCGGGCACGGGCGGCACGCCATAGCCGAGCGCCTTGGCCGCGCCGAACACCGCATAGGCGGCGAGCCCGATCGCATCGAACCAGCCCAGCGCCTCGTCGCGCCACCAGCGTTCGGGCGTGATCCAGATCACCAGCGCGACGATCAGGCACATGCTGGCGGCGCGCGCGTCGTGCACCCAGAAGACCGGTGCGTCGATCAGCAGGTCGCGCACCGTGCCCCCGCCGACCCCGGTGATCAGCCCGAAGAAGATCGCGGTGACGACGGTCTGCCCGCGCTTGGCCGCAGCGAGCGCGCCCGAGGCGGCGAACACCGCGAGCCCGGCGAGATCGAGCCAGCGCGCAGCGGCGGGAAGGACGTCGGGCGACAGGATCGTGGCGGGCAGCATCCCCCCGGCCTAGCCGCTGTGGCGCGCGACACAAGCGAGGGTGCAGCCGCGACCGGATTTTGCGCGATTTCCCGGCTGAGGACGAACTTATCCACAGGCTGGGATAATATTTTGTGGATAACGGGGAAAAGTGCCCGGACAGCCCGTGTGCGAGACACAATTTTGCCGGTTCTTATCCTTTTGTGCACAGCCTGTGGATAACTTGCTGTGGATAACGGGGACAGATTGCGTGCCCTGCACGACCCAGGATGCCCGGAGCGAAGATGAACGCGACGTTGTTTTGGGTTCATGCAACCGGGGGTAAACGCCGGCCGTTACGGACACAGATCATTACAAACGGGAGTAGATTTTATGCGTAAGTTGATCATGGCACTCAGCGCGACCGCCCTCGTCCTGCCGACGCTCGCGGTGCCGATCTCGGCAGCGGATGCGCAGCGCGGCAAGCGCGAATGGCGCGGTCGCGACGGCCGGACCTATTGCAAGAAGAGCAACGGCACGACCGGCACGATCATCGGCGGCGTCGGCGGCGCGCTCCTCGGCCGCACGGTCGATACGCGCGGCGACCGCACGGTCGGCACGCTCGGCGGCGCGGTCCTAGGTGGCCTGGCCGGTCGCGCGATCGACAAGGGCACGAGCAACAATAATCGTCGTTGCCGCTAAACCACGCACCGCATTGCGGACTGATGCGTTGAAGGGGGGCGTCGCAGGAAACCGCGGCGCCCTTTTTCATGTTTCGAAGGATCCGGAAATGACGACACGCAGCGGTTCGGCCAGCTATGAAGGCCTCGGCAAGAGCGGCAAGGGCCATGTCTCGACGCAGTCGGGCGTTTTGTCCGACTCGCCGTACGGCTTCAACACGCGGTTCGAGAACGAGCCCGGCACTAACCCCGAGGAACTGATCGCCGCCGCGCATGCGAGCTGCTTCACCATGGCGCTGAGCTTCGCGCTCGCGGCCAAGGGCTATGAGGCGGGCACACTCGAGACGAGCGCGAAGGTGACGCTCGACAAGGATGGCGACGGGTTCAAGATCACCAAGTCGGCGCTGACGCTGAACGCAAAGGTCGAGGGCATCTCGGCCGACGAGTTCGCAACGATCGCGGCGGATGCCAAGGCGAACTGCCCGGTGTCGAAGGTGCTGAACGCCGACATCACGCTCGACCACACGCTTGCCTGATCGACGCGCCGGCATGCGGATCGCCGCGACCATCGCCCTCGTCCTGCTCGGTGCGGGGTTAGAGGCGGGGGTCGCTGGTGCCGCCGCGGCCGGTGCACAGACGATCGCCGGCGGCGCACGACGCGACGCCGGCGACTGGCAGCGATACCGCGCCTATGATCATGATCGCCCCGAACCGGGGCAGCGCGGCTATTTCGCGGACCGGTATTTTCGCGATGGCCGCTATTATGCGGTGCGCCGGCTGAGCCGGGCGGATCGGCTGTATCGCGGCGCCGACGGCCGTTATTATTGCCGCCGCGAGGACGGGACGACCGGGCTGATCACCGGCGGGCTGGCCGGCGGCGTTCTTGGCAACATTATCGCGCGCGGTGAGTCACGGCTGATCGGCACGCTGGTCGATACCCGCGGCGGTGCGCTGCCCGGCCGGTCGGTCGATCGCGGCCGGATCCGCTGCCGCTGACCCCAAGACTCCTGAGATCAGATGATTCCGCCACCGAGCATCAGCCGCAGCGTGAAGATGATGATCAGCACGATGTTCAGATTCGCCCGGCATTGCTCGACGACAGCGCACCCACCGCAGCGCCGACGATGCCGATCGGGATGACCAGCCAGTTCATCCAGCCGAGCAGCGGGAAGAAGGCAACGAGACCCAGCGCAAGGGTGACGAGGCCGATGAGGATCGAGACGAGGTTGAGCATGACCCAAACATGGCGTCTCGACGGGTCGCAGGCAAGATCGCGGGCCGGCCGACCAAGCGTACCGCGACAACGCTTTCTTCACTCGCGCTCCGGCATTGATGGCGGGTGATGACCCGTTCCGCCCGCACGATCCGCCTGCCCGCCCTAGCGTTTGCCCTGCCGCTCGCGCTGATCGCGTGCGGCGAGCCCGCGGTCGATCAGCAGGACCCGACGAGCCTCGAAGCGGCCCTCAGCAACGGCAATGCGGGCGACCCGGCGCTGAACGCCGCGCTCGCGGGTCAGATCATGGTCGACCCAACGCTGACCCAGTCGTCGAACGAGACGCGATCCGCCCGCCGCCCGAACCGATGGGCGGGGCGATGCCACCCGAGGAAGCGGCCGCCGCGCCGATACGGTCGATCCGCGCACGCTGAAACGCGCGCCCGCTGCTGCCGGTGACTGTCCCGCCTGCCGCCAGGCCGACGCGGCGCTGACGCTGGGCGCGCTGGCCGAGCGGCAGACGTTTCCGAACGCAGCGGCGTGCGCGCGGACGATCGGCTATTCCGCGCTTTGGGCGAATCGCCTGCCCGCCGACCTGCCGCTCTATCCCGATGCACAGCTGTCGGAGGCGGCAGGTTCCGACCAGGCCGGCTGCCGGCTGCGCGTCGTGCATTTTTCGAGTCGGGCGACGCCGCAGCGGCTGCTCGACTTCTATTATACCCGCACCGCCGACACGGGCTATTCGGCCGACCACCGCAGCGATGGCCGCCGGCACGTGCTCGGCGGTATGCGCGGCGGCGATGCCTATAGGGTGTATGTCACGCCGCGCGTGGGGGGCGTCAGCGACGTCGATCTGGTCTCCAACGCCGGGCACTGAGCGACGCCGCCGTGTCCAAGGGCGAGCGCCGCGCATGCCCGTCAAGCGCGGCTTTCCGTTTTCCGCGATTCGCGCTAGGGCGCGGGCATGTCTCCCCTTCTCTATGTCATGGTCGGTGGCGCGGTCGGATCCGGCGCGCGCTATCTGACCGGGCGCGCGATGACCGCGCTGCTCGGTGCCGGCTATCCGTTCGGCACGCTGGCGGTGAACCTTGTCGGCGGGCTGCTGATGGGCGTGCTCGTCGGCGTGCTCGCGCGCCATTCGGCGCCCGAGGGCTGGCGACTGCTGCTCGGCGTCGGCGTGCTCGGCGGGTTCACGACCTTTTCCTCCTTCTCGCTCGACGTCGTCACGATGATCGAGCGTGGCGCGCCGGGCCTCGCGCTCGGCTATGTTCTGGTGTCGGTGATCGGTTCGATCGCCGCGTTGTTCGCGGGTCTCTCCGCAGTAAGGGCCGTCGCATGATGCGGGCAAACACGATAGCGATACGAATTTCCGCGAGTTCACGTCGGGTTCGACGATGACGGCATCCGGCTGGACCGGTGGTTCAAGCGGCACCTGCCCGAAACGAGCTTCACGACGGTGGCGATGTGGGCGCGGACCGGCCAGCTGCGCGTCGACGGCGCGCGCGCGACGCCGGGCGACCGGATCGCGGCGGGCCAGATGCTGCGCGTGCCGCCCCCCGAAGCCGACAAGGCCACCGCCGACGTCGACGCGCCGCGGCGCGTGCGCGAGCGCGTGATCCTGTCGGACGAGGAGACCGAAGCCGCGCAGGCGATGGTCATCCACAAGGATTTCCAGCCTTCGTGCTGAACAAGCCGCCGGGCCTGGCGACGCAGGGCGGCACCAAGACGACGCAGCATGTCGACGGGCTGCTCGATGCGCTCCAATATGACAATGAGGGCCGGCCGAAGCTGGTCCACCGGCTCGACAAGGATACGTCGGGCGCGCTGCTGGTGGCGCGGACGTCGCGGGCCGCGGCATTCTTCGCCAAGCGTTTTCGGGGCGCACTGCGCGGAAGGTGTATTGGGCGCTGGTAGTCGACGTGCCGTCGATCGAGGACGGCATGATCGAGCTGCCGATCGGCAAGCAGCCGGGCACCGGCGGCGAGAAGATGCATGTCGACGAGGCCGAGGGCGCGCCCGCGCGGACCCGGTACCGCGTGATCGAGCGCGCGGGCAACCGCGCCGCCTGGGTCGAGCTGCAGCCCTTTACCGGCCGCACGCACCAGCTGCGCGTCCACATGGCGGCGATCGGCCACCCGATCGTCGGCGACGGCAAATATGGCGGCGCGGCGGCGTTCCTGACCGGCGGCATCTCGCGCAAGATGCATCTCCATGCGCGGCGCATCAAGGTGGACCATCCCGATGGCGGCTCGATCGACGTGACCGCCGACCTGCGACGCATTTCGCGGAAAGCCTGAAGCAGCTGGGCTTCGAGGAGTCGCTCGGCGATGCACTGGTGCTCGACGAGAAGACCGCGCGGTCGCGCGAGGAGATCAAGTCGCGCGCCAGGGCGCATGCGAAGTCGGTGCGCAAGGAGCGTCGCGGCGAACGGCGCGGGCGCGGGGTGGTCGAGGAGAAGACCGGCGGGGGGCAAGCCTGCGGGGCCGAAGACGGGCGGTTCGCGGACGGGCGCGGGGTCGAAGTTCGGCGCGCCCAGGAGTGGGCCGCGGGTCGAGGGTGCAAAGCCTGGTGGCCGGGGGCGTCCGGGGGGGAAGCCGAGCGGGCCTAGGAGCGGGCCGGGGTCGCGGTGATCTAGCGGGTCGGCCTCGCCCATATCCACTACCACCCCGCGAAGGCCGGGGTCCCGTTGGAGGAGGTTGCAGTAACCGGGTGCTGCGCTTCGTCAGCACCGTCCCCCAACTGGACCCCGGCCTTCGCCGGGGTGGTGGTGGTGGGGGTGCCCCCCTGCCCATTCCCCCGCGGGGGCGGGGATCCAGGGGGCATGATCGACAGCTCTGCTTGGGCCCGAGTCCCCCGCCTTTGCGGGGGAACATGACGATGCGCGTTCCGGTTTGGCGTTCCCTCGTTCGCCCGGCTGATCTACGAGACGGGGATGCGCTGGAAAATCTCATGATCCGCCTCGCCGTGTTCGATTGTGACGGGACGCTCGTCGACAGTCAGGCGAATATCTGCGTCGCGTGCGAGCGGGCGTTCGAGACGGCCGGGCTCGTCCCGCCGCCGCGCGCCGCGATTCGGCGGATCGTCGGGCTCAGCCTGGTCGAGGCGATGCAGATCCTAGTGCCGCAGGGCGACGAGGCGCTGCACCGCACGCTCGCGACGGACTACAAGGCCGCGTTCCATGCGATGCGGACGAGCGGCGAGCTGATCGAGGAGCCGCTGTTCGAGGGGATTGCCGACGTGCTGGCGACGCTCGCCGACGATGGCTGGATGCTGGGCGTCGCGACGGGCAAGTCGGACCGCGGGCTTGCGCATGTCCTCACCGCGCACGGCATCGCCGACCGGTTCGTGACGCTGCAGACCGCGGACCGACATCCCTCCAAACCCGACCCGGCGATGCTGTTCGCGGCGATCAAGGAGGCGGGCGCGACCCCGGCGACGACCGCGATGATCGGCGATACGAGCTATGACATGGCGATGGCACGCGCGGCGGGCGCGCGCGCGGTCGGCGTCACCTGGGGCTATCACGCGGTCGACGAGCTGGCGGAGGCCGGCGCGGACGTCGTCGCCGAGACGGTACCGGCGCTGCGTCATCTGGTGACCGCGTCGTGACGGAGGCCGATCGCCTGGCGCAGCGGCGCTGGTTCGTGCTGGTCGGCGTGCGGCTTGCGGGCGTGGCGGGCGCGGTGCTCGGGCTCGTGCTGATCGCGCGCGCCTATAGCTGGGGGCCGAAGATCCTCGGCACCGCGATCGTGCTGTCGGCGATGGCGATGATCGCGATCGTGCCGCGCAGCCTGGCGCAGCGCTGGCGCACGCCCACCGAATGACCGGACAGGACGCATGAAGAGATTCTGGACAGACGTCGCGATCGATGCGGATCGCGTGGTGACGCTCGACGGCAAGCC
This sequence comes from Sphingomonas sp. Ant20, assembly GCF_000783375.1. Lineage (NCBI taxonomy): Bacteria > Pseudomonadati > Pseudomonadota > Alphaproteobacteria > Sphingomonadales > Sphingomonadaceae > Sphingomonas > Sphingomonas sp. Ant20. The sequence continues at coordinate 312 of NZ_JRVI01000249.1, read as the reverse complement.
GGTCCGCACCCCCGGGCGACGGCCGCTCGCGCTGCCGACCGATGCGCTGGCGCAGGCGGTGGCGGAGGAATGGCGCAGCGTCGGCGAGACGATCGATCCGCGGACGATGCCGCTGACGGGCCTTGCCAATGCCGCGACCGATCCGATCGCGAACGACCCGGCGCAGTTCGCCGCACGGCTGGCGGCCTATGGCGAGAGCGACCTGCTCTGCTACCGCGCGGACGGGCCGCCGCCGCTGGTCGAGCGGCAGGCGGCACGCTGGGACCCGCTGCTCGACTGGGCGCGCGCGCGGTACGACGTGACGTTCGCGGT
>NZ_JRVI01000248.1:0-5652 GCF_000783375.1 Sphingomonas sp. Ant20 | reverse complement strand
GAGCGCGCGCCCGAACAGCGGCGATCGCATCTCGGTCAGCGGCAGCACGCCGGTGATCGTGCCGCCCCGCTCCGCGACCAGATAGCGTGCGCGCTGGCCGCAACCGCGCGCGACCGCGATGCTCCACGCGGGCAGGTGGAACGGCGTCGCCGCCGCCGTCGCATCGACGAACGCCGCGATCCGCGCGCACTCGTCCGCGTCGGCGAGATCTGCCTCGCGCACGGTGGCCGTGGTCACCGCAGCCGACCCGCCTCGACCGCGACCGCGGCATCGACGCGGCCCCAGTCATGCCGGCCGAGCAGTCCGCGCAACTTGCCCGCCATCGCGCCAAGCCGCGAATATTGCCGGATCTTCGAGCGCAAGGGTGCCGCCGCGACGCGCGGCTGGGCGGGATCGATCTCCCAGGGGTGGAAATAGAACATCGCCGGGTGGTCGGCGGCGTTCACCTGGCGGACCGCGAAATCCATCAGCGCGGCGGGCAGCAGCCGGAAGAAGCCGCCCCCCGTGGCGACGCGGCGCGTACCGAACTGCGCGACGGTGACGGGCACTTCGACCAATGCGGTGTCGGGCAGCGGGCGGAAGGCGAAGCGCGGTGCGTCGCGCCATCCATAATGGTCGTGCGCGAGCGGTGCGACGCTCGACGAATAGGCATAGCCCGCTTCGGCCAGCACGGCGTGTGCCCAGGGCGTGCGCTGGTCGATCGAGAAGCTCGGCGCGCGGTAGCCGGTGACACGCTGCCCCGCCGCATCCTCGATCGCCGCGCGCGCGCGCGCGAGGTCGGCGCGGAACAGGCCTGCATCCATGGTGAAGACGCGCTGGTGATCCCAGCCATGGCTCGCGATCTCGTGCCCGGCATCGACGATCCGGCGGATCAGTGCGGGATAGCGGTGCGCGACCCAGCCGAGCGTGAAGAAGGTCGCGTGCACGCCGCTTTCGGCGAACAGCGCGAGCACCGCATCGGTGTTCGCCTCGCGCGCGGCTGGAGGCCGTCCCAGTCCGCCTTGTCGATCACCGTCTCGAACGCGCCTACCTGGAACCAGTCCTCGACATCGACCGACATGCCGTTGCGGATCGGGCCGGCCGTTACCGCCGTCGTCACCGGATCACGCCGCGTCGTGCCAGTGCGACGCGCCGCGGATCGGCTTGTAATCGGGCCTAGGCTCGTCGCCCTCGACCCACTCGACGAGCAAGGTCAGGACACGGCGCAGCGCCTGGTCCTGCTGCTCGACGCGCGCCTCGAGCATCGCGAGCCGGTCGAGGACCGCAGGGTCGGTGGCGGGGTCGGTGGCGGGATCGGGCGTGGCGCGGGGCTTTGCCGTGGGTTCGGGGGCAGGCTCGGGCGTGGGCGTCGTCGCAAGTGTCGGCAGGTCCGCGGTCAGGTCGCTCTGCACGGCGCGGACGACGGCGCCGTCGATGACACGCAGATCCTCGATCGCGGCATAGAGCATGACGCGTCCCGCCAGCATGTTGAGGCGGCGGGGGATGCCGTCCGACCCGTCGAACAGCGCGGCAACCGCGTCGTCGGTGAACGCCGGATTGCCCTCCCACCCGACCACCGACAGGCGGTGCGCGATATAGTCGGCGACCTCATGCGGCTCCATCGGATCGAGATGGTGGATCGCGATCACCCGCTGGCGGAGCTGTTCGAGCCCGTCGGAGCCGTGGAGCCGGTCGCGGAATTCGGGCTGGCCGAGCAGCAGGATCTGCAGCAGCGCATGGCCGGCGGTCTGGAAGTTGGACAGCATCCGCAGTTCCTCGAGCGCGGACACGGGCAGCGCCTGCGCCTCGTCGACGATCAGCAGCGTGCGCTTGCCGGTCCGCGCGACGGCGTGCAGCCCGCGTTCGATCGCGGTGAGCAGCTGTGCCTTTTCGAGCCCCGCCGGGTCGACACCGAGCGCGGTCGCGACGATCCGCAGCAGGTCGCTCGCCTCGATCGCGGTCGACACCAGCCGGATCGCGTTCAGGCTCTGATGGTCGATCGTGTCCATCAGATGCCCGACCAGCGTGGTCTTGCCCGCGCCGATATCGCCGGTCATGACGATGAAGCCCTCGCCCTGCGCCAGACCATAGCCGAGATACGCCATCGCCTTGCGATGCGTCCCCGATTCGAACCAGAATCGGGGGTCGGGGGTGAGCTGGAACGGGCGTCCCGTCAGTCCGTAATGTTCGTCGTACATCTGCCAAATATCCTAGAACTGATACCGTGCACCGAGCAGCGCCTGTGCGGACCAGTCGCTGTCGAAGTCGCCGACCTTGAAGCTGTATAACCCGAGCGACGCGGTCGTGCCGAGCCGTCCGAAATTACGGTAATAGGTACCGGTCGCGCCATAGGACCAGACCCCGCCATCGCCCGCGGTGACGAAACCACCGCCGAGCTGGCTGTCGAAATAGTTCACGAACGCGGTCGCATTGAGCCCCGATACCGAAGACAGCGACCGCGCGAAATAGAGCTGGCCGTAATAGCTCTCGTCCTCAAGGCCCGTGACGACGAGGCCGGGCGCGCCGCGTGGTGCGAACAGCCGGCGATTAGCATAGCCGATCCCGCCGCCAAACGTCGTCCGCCCGCGCGTCGCGACGAGCACCGCGTCGATCCCGCGCGCACGGTAGCTCGAGGTGGAGATCGACTGGAACACGTCGTCGAGGCACCCGCCCGGCGCCGCGCCGGTCGCGCCGAACACGCAGCCGTTGAACTGCTGCGCGAAACCCTGGTTGGGCGCGAGGAAGCTCGTCGGCAGGTTGGCGAGGCCGGTGCGCAGCTGGCGGCCGAAGGTCTGCACGCCGTCATAGACGTTGACCGCGACGCCGACGTCCTTCGACGCCTGGTCGGTCGCGGTGCCGGTAAAGCTGAGCGAGCCATAGCGTTCGCCGATCCGCGCCTCGACCGAGGTCCGCCGGTTCGGCCGCCAGATCACGCCCGCGTCGTAATAGAGCCCGTCGGTGCGATAGGCGATGCGGCGCGGCGATCCCGGCGCGGTCCGGAACCGGCCGTCGCGGTCGAGCACGGGGACGCCCGCGGCATCGACCAGCGCATCCTTCTGGCTCGTCTCGATCCGTTCATAGCCGAGGCCCGCGGTCAGCGCGACATAGGGCGACACCGGCAGCACCGCGTCGCCGCGGCCGAAATAGCCCTGGTAGCGCTGGCTGAGCTGGCCCGCGGTCTCGCGGTCGAACCCCGCGCTCGCGGTCAGCCCGACCGGCAGCAGCGTGCCCGGCCGGAAGCCCGCGCTGGCCGTCGCGGTGTGGCCGATCGAATCGTCGTAATAATCGAGCCGCTGGCCACCGGTCGCGGCGGTGCCGAAGGTCGGGGTCTCGACCTTGGTATAGCCCAGCCGGTAGTTGGCGTTGACCGCGACGTCGCCCGCCTGCGCGGCGAAATTCGGGCCGCCATAGACGGCATAGACCTGCGCGATGTTCGAGACATTGCCGACCAGTACGCCGGGCGCGGCGCCGCGGATGTCCGAGCGCGAGCGCGTGGCGATCCCGCCCGCTTCCAGCGAGACGTTGCGCGTCAGTTGCGCCTCGACCCGCGCGAGGCCCGAATGGATGTCGGTGTCGCCGATATCGTCGTCATAGGCAAAGCGGCGTTCGTAGCGGTAGCTGACCTGCCCGTTGATCCGCGCGGTCGACACCGCCGCATCGACGCCTGCTGCGAGCGAGGTGTAGGTGAGCACGTCGCCGCCGCCGAGATCGGCGGTGAGGATCTGCGTCGCCTCGATATAGGGCCGGACGACGACGCGCCGTGCGCCCTGCCCGCTTCCTGACGCCGTATCGGAGACCGACTGGGCGAGCGCGGGCGCCGCGACGAACAGCGCCGCCGCGCCGCCGAGGATCAGTCGGACATCGCTCACCGCGCGCCGCCTTGCTCGTAATAGCTGCCGAACCGCGCGCCGCCGGGGACGAACGACACCGCGTTGAGCACCAGCTGGATATGCTCGCAGCTGTCGAGCCGGTTGACCGCGGCGCGGACCTCGCTCTCGGGCGTGTGATCGGCGCGGACGACGAGCATGACCTGCCCGACCAGCATCGCGAGCACGCCCGCGGCGACGCGGCGAGCGCGGGCGGCGAATCGAAGATCACGATGCGCCGCGGATCCGCCGCGAGCAGCCGCGCGAGCACCGCACGGGTCCGCGCGCTCGCGAGCAGCTCGGTATCCATCGTCGTCCGGTCGCCCGCGGGCAGGATCGAGAGATGCGGCACGTCGGTGCGGATCACCAGCGTCTCGACGTCGATGCTCGTATCGGCCAGAGCATCGAGCAGGCCGGGACCATCATCCAGCCCGAGCTGTCGCAGCACGTCGGGCTTGGCGACATCGGCGTCGACCAGCAGCACCTCGGTATCGCGTTCCGCCGCGATCGAGAGTGCGAGGTTGATCGCGCAGAAGGTCTTGCCGTCGTTCGGGCGTGCCGAGCAGACGAGGATCGTGCGCGCCTTGTCGGGCACCGCGCTGGCCTCGATCTGCGCGCGCGTGATCAGCAGCTGCCGCTTGATGAGGCGGAACTCCTCCGCCAGCGGACCGACCGGCGCGCCGGGCACCATCATGCCGTTCGCCGCCAGCATCCCGCGATCGATCATCGCCGTGTCACTGGCGACGAAGCAGGTGGAACTCGTCGGGCAATTCCTGCCCGATCGGCGCGCGAAGCTCGGGCGGGATTGCGAGGAAGGTCGCATCGTCGGAGTCCGGCGCGTCGGCTTCGAACGCGGCAACGGGCTCGGCGGCAGGCTCAGGCGCGCGTGCCGGTTCGACCGGCGGCACCGACGGCCGGGCCCGCACGTGCTGGTTGAAGTCATAGACCGTGGCGGCGCGTTCGAGCAGCGACGGCGCGCGTGGCGGCTCGCCGCTGGCTTCGTGCGATTCGGGGATCTTGCTACGCATGGTCACGTCCTCAGGCCGCCAGGCCACGCTGCAGAATCTCGACGCCCAGCAGCAGCACATAGGCGCCGCCGAGCGCTGCCGTGCCGCCGAGGAACATCCGGAATTGCTTGGCGCGCAACTCGGACTGAGTGCGCGTCACGACTTCGCCGATCGACCCGATCACCGGCATCCCCGCGACGCGTTCGAGCCGGGTGCTCGTCGCGAACGTGCCACGGAGCTGGCCGAGCAGGAACGCGCCGCCGATCCCGGCACCGAGACCGGCGATCAGCACGCCGGTCAGCAACAGCATCCGGTTCGGGGCGCTCGGCTTTTGCGGCGTGGTCGGCGGGTCGATGACGCTGAACTTGACGCGATCGGTCTGCGACTGCGCCTGGCCGCGGAGCGCGATCTGTTCGCGCTGGGTCAGCAGCTGGTCATACTGGTCCTTCAGCACCTGATAATCGCGGTCGATCGCGCCTGTTCGGCGGCGACGGTCGGATCCTCGGACAGCTTGGCGTTGAGCTGGTCGAGATCGCCCTGCAGCTGCGCGCGACGGATCCTGAGCGATGCGACCGCCGCCTGCTTGTCCGCCATCATCGCCTGCAGCGAGACATAGAGCGGATTGGGCGACGAACCCGCGCCGCTGCCACCCGACAGCGGTTCGCCGCGCGCCGCCGCGGTTGCCTGGGCGAGCTGCGCGCGCAGCGCGACGACGTCGGGATGGCTTTCGGTATAGCCCCTCGCACGGGCATCGGCGAGCTGCCCCTGGATCGCCGCAAGCCGGGCGCGTGCGGGTCCGG
>NZ_JRVI01000247.1:0-2913 GCF_000783375.1 Sphingomonas sp. Ant20 | reverse complement strand
AGAGCGTGCGCTGGTCGCCGAGCTGCGCGCCAAGGCGGTGCACGATGCGGGGTGCTGGCGGCTGCCCGATGGCGACGCCTATTATGCCGCGGCGGCGGAGGCCGCGACGACGGTGGCGATGAGCGGGGACGAGATCCACCGGCTGGGCCTCGCGCAGGTCGCCGAGATCGGCGCGCGGATCGACGGCATCCTGAAGACGCAGGGGATGACGCAAGGGACCGTCGGCGAGCGGCTGGTGGCGCTCAACAAGCGGCCCGACCAGCTTTATCCCAACACCGATGCGGGCCGCGACGCGTTGCTCGCGCATCTCAACCGGCAGATCGTCGCGATGCAGGCGCGGCTGCCCGAGGCGTTCGCCAGCCTGCCCAAGGCGCCGGTCGAGGTGCGCCGCGTGCCGCCGACGATCCAGGCGGGCGCGCCGGGCGGCTATTACCAGAACGCCTCGCTCGACGGGTCGCGACCGGCGATCTATTATATCAACCTGCGCGATACGTTCGACCGGCCCAAATTCGGGCTCGCCACGCTGACGCATCACGAGGCGGTGCCGGGGCATCATCTCCAGGTCAGCCTCGCGCTCGAAAGCGAGCAGATCCCGCTGATCCGCCGGCGCGGCTTCTTCAGCGGCTATTCGGAGGGCTGGGCGCTTTACGCCGAACAGCTCGCCGACGAGATGGGGATGTACGAGGGCGATCCGCTGGGGCAGGTCGGCTATCTCCAGTCGCTGCTGTTCCGCGCGACGCGGCTGGTGGTCGACAGCGGGATGCACGCGAAACGCTGGAGCCGCGAAAAGGCGACCGATTACCTGATCGCGACGACGGGGATCGCGCGCGGCCGCAGCCAGGGCGAGATCGACCGCTACACGGTGTGGCCCGGCCAGGCATGCAGCTACAAGATCGGCCACACGGTGTGGACGCGCCTGCGCGACGAGGCGAAGACGCGGCCGGGATATACGCCGAAGGGCTTTCATTCGGTGCTGCTGAAGGGGGCGATGCCGCTCGCGATCCTCGAACGCGTGGTGCGCCGGACGGGGGCGGGGGCTTAAGGCCCCCCAGCTTGCCGACGCGGCCGGACCGCGGTGACTTTTGCAAAAATTCCGCAGCGGAAACTTGTGCGTTGCCGGGGGGTTGTTGGGCGGGGGCTCTCGAACCGGACATGGTCCGGCGCGGCGCCCGGACTGGCCTGGAGAAATGTCGCGTGCGTCAAGAACCGTCATCACCCTCCGACGTGAGCGTCGTATCGACCGGCCTCGGCCCGCTGAACTACATCCTCGACGGCGGCTATGCGTATAACCGCGTCCACCTGATCGAGGGCGAGCCGGGGTCGGGCAAGACTACGCTCGGGCTGCAGTTCCTGCTAGCCGGGCGCGATGCGGGCGAGCGGTGCCTGTACATCACGCTGTCGGAAAGCCGCGACGAGTTGCTCCATGTCGCCAAGACGCATGGCTGGGACATGACCGGGGTCGACATCTTCGAACTGGTGCCGCCCGAGCTGAGCCTCGACGTCGATCGCGAACAGTCGATCGTCTATTCGTCCGATCTCGAACTCGGCGAGACGGTCAACATGGTGATGGAGGCGGTCAGCAAGGTCGAGCCGACGCGGATCGTGTTCGACAGCCTGTCCGAAATCCGCCTGCTCGCGCAGGGGCCGCTGCGGTTCCGCCGGCAGCTGCTCGCGCTCAAGCATTATTTCGCGCAGCGCGGCTGCACCGCGCTGTTCCTCGACGACCTGACGCAGACCGAGGACGATCTCAGCCTGCACAGCCTGGCGCACGGCGTCGTCCGGCTCGAACAGATCGCGCTGCCCTATGGATCCGAGCGGCGGCGGCTGCGCGTCTACAAGATGCGCGCGCGCGCGTTTCGCGGCGGCTTCCACGACTTCGTGATCCGGCGCGGCGGGCTGCAGATCTTTCCACGGCTGACCGCGGTCGCGCATCCCGATACGGGTTTCGTCGACCGGCTGGCGTCGAGCGGGATCGAGGAGCTCGACACGCTGTCGGGCGGCGGGCTCGATTACGGGACGACGACACTGATCATCGGGCCGTCGGGATCGGGCAAGACGACGCTGTCGCTGCAATATGTCTTTGCCGCGCTCGAACGCGGGGAAAAGGCGCTGTTCGTCAGCTTCGACGAGACCGAGCGCGTGTTCATGCGCCGCGCGGCGGGGATGGACCTTGACCTCAGCGACCATGTCGCGGCGGGGCGGCTGTGCTTCCGCCAGGTCGATCCGGGCGAATTGTCGCCGGGCGAGCTGACCGGGATCATCCGCGACCAGGTCGAGCGCGTCGGCGCGACGGTGGTCGTGCTCGATTCGCTGTCGGGCTATCAACTCGCCATGCCCGAGGAGCAGCACATGCTGCTGCAGATGCACGAGGTCGTGACCTATCTGAACCAGCAGGGCGTGCTGGGGCTGCTCGTCCTGACGCAGACCGGGATGATCGGGACGATGCAGTCGCCGGTCGACCTGACCTATCTGGCGGATTCGGTGATGCTGCTCAGGTTCTTCGAGGCGGATGGCGCGATCCGGCGGGTGATGTCGTTCCTGAAACGCCGGATGGGTCCGCATGAGGGGACCTTGCGCGAGTTCCGGATCGACAGCGGCGGGATCCGCGTCGGGCCGCAGCTGACCGGGTTTCGCGGCGTGCTGACCGGGACGCCCGAATATGGGGGCAGCGCCGCCCTGCTGACGAACCGTGACGAATCCTGACCGACCGGCCGTGATGACCGACGATTTCCTGGTGGTCGCGCCGACCGGCCGCGACGCCGACGTGACCGCGCAGGTGCTGCGCTCTGCCGATATCGCCGCGGTGGCGGATGCCGACGGGACCGCGCTGTTCGCGGCGATCGCGGGGGGCACGCATGCCGGCGCGATCCTGACCGACGACGCGCTGTCGCGGCTCGACCAGGAGCGGCTGCT
>NZ_JRVI01000246.1:0-4291 GCF_000783375.1 Sphingomonas sp. Ant20 | reverse complement strand
AGGCGGCGCTGCGCGACGACGCGATCCTTATGCCGGCAGGCCTGGACCTGGCTGAGGACAGGGCTGCCTGCGCTGCGTGAGGCGCTGTGCCGCGACGATCGCGGGCGGCGCGAGCAACAGCCCCATGAGCACGTCGACCCCATAGTGACCGCCGAACACCGGCGTCGCGACGATCGTCAGGATCGCCCAAGCGCGGCCCGGTCCGGCAAGGCGCGGCATCGCACCGAAGGCCCAGATGAAGATCGCGGCGAGCGTTGCATGGAAGCTGGGAAAGCTGACGATCCCCATCAGCATGGTGAGATCGAGCACGCGCAGCGATCCGTCTCGCAGCCCGGAGATCAGCCCCTGTTCGAGCCACGCGATCGACGGCCAGAGATGCACGTAGCGCGCCGGGTCGAACAGATTTCCCATCGCGGGCGTCAGACCCGAAATGAGGATCGTGACGAACCCCGACAGGATCGCGGCGCACACCATCGTCCGCAGCGTGTCGAATTTCTCCATCCCGCTCAGCGCGACGATGACGACGATCATCTGCACCGTCAGGCTGTGATAGGCGAGGCCCAGCAGCCAGATCAGCGGCGGACACTGGTCGAGCAGTGCGAGCACGACCGGCCAGTCGAAGCCGACCGCACGATCCGCCGCCGCCAGCCGGGCATCCCACAAGGTGCCGGACTTCGCAGCCAGCGCATAGGCGAGGACCACGCCGAACAGCGTGAACAGCGTCATCTGCAGAAACGCCCTCGCCCCCGCGGCAAGACGCGGTCGCGCGCTATACCGGCCGATCGCCAGCGCGCCGCCCAGCGCGAGCAGCGACAGGATCGCTGGCAGCGCCCGCAGCGGATCGACCGTGAAGCGGTCATCCTGCTGCGCGACGAGGAAACTGAGGATCATGGCTGCGACCAGCAACCAGGACGGGGTGTCGCGGTGGTCGGCACGGAAGTTCGAAGCGGGCATCGGGGTCGAACGCAGCGTCCCGCCCTGCGGTGCCGCGATCGATCGCATCCGTATGATTTACCTGTGTATGCCACCGCCGGCCCGCGGCCGCCGACGCGGTGCCGCGCGTGCTTTTATGGCGGCGCGCCCTCGCATCGTCCGCCCCGAACGGTTATATATACGCCATGTTGAATGCACTGCTTCTGGTCAGCGCCGATTTGCCCGATCGCGCGTCGTGACCTGGGTCGAGAAACTGGCGATCGTCGTCGGCATGGTCCTGTTCATGGAGTGCTTCGCCTGGGCGACGCACCGCTATGTGATGCACGGCTGGGGCTGGGGCTGGCACAAGTCGCATCACGAGGAGCATGAGGGCTGGTTCGAGAAGAACGACCTCTATGCGATCGTCTTCGCGATCGTCCCGATCGTGCTGTTCGTGGTCGGGCTCTGGTACCCGGCGCTGTGGTGGGCGGCACTCGGCATCACCGTCTATGGCGGCATCTACGCCTTCGTCCATGACATGCTCGTGCATCAGCGCGGCGGCTTTCGCTGGGTCCCCAAACAGGGCTATTTCAAGCGGCTGCTCCAGGCGCATCGCCTGCATCACGCGGTCGAGGGCAAGGACGGCACCGTCAGTCACGGCTTCCTGTTCGCGCGCAAGCCCGCGGTGCTGAAGGCGCAGCTGCGTGCCAATGCCGATGCGCAGCGTCGCGCCGCCCGTCCCGCGCGGACCCCGAACACCAGTCCGGCAGACCAGCGCGGGTGAGCATCACCGCCGCCCACCCGTCGGACGCGATGAAGCGCCAGATGCGGATCGGCGTGTCGCTGTCCGCCGCGATCATGGTCGCGTGGCTCGCTATCCACATCACCGGCATCTTCTTCTGGCAGTGGAGCCTCGCGACGCTGCCGGTCGCGGTCCTGATGGTCCTCGTGCAGACCTGGCTCTCCACCGGGCTGTTCATCGTCGCGCATGATTCGATGCATGGGGCCCTCGCGCCCGAGCATCCAAGGCTGAACCGGGCGATCGGCGCGACCTGTCTCTCGCTTTATGCCTGCCTGTCCTATGCGTCCCTGCTCCCGCAGCATCATCTCCACCACAAACAGACCGGACGCGCCGGGGATCCCGATTTCCATGGCGGCGACCCGCGGCTGACCCGCTGGTTCCTGCAGTTCTTCAAGACCTATTATTCGCACGGCCAGATCATCCGCATCACATTGGTGGCGCTGGTCTATACGTTGCTGCTCGGCGCGCCGCTCGGCAACATCGTGATCTTCTGGGCGCTGCCCGCGCTCGGTGCCGTCGCACAGCTGTTCGTCTTCGGCACCTGGCTGCCGCACCGCGAGCGCGACCTGCCCTTCGCGGATACCCACCGCGCGCACAGCCTCGACATCGGACCCGCGCTGTCGCTGATGACCTGCTTCCACTTCGGCGGCTATCATCACGAACATCATCTCTCGCCGGGCACGCCGTGGTGGGGGCTGCCCGCGCGGCGGCGTGCGCTTGCGGTTCGCGCCGCCGACCGCCGCGGTGTAGAGGACCCCGCATGACGCTTGCCATCATCCTCTCCGCCATTGCGATGACCGTCATCGTCGGGGTCCGCTATCTGCTCGTGTCGGGCGCGTTCGCCTGGATCACGACGCGCAAGCATCCGGGGCTGTATCTCGGGCTCGATCCGCAGGTCCGGCGCGAGATCGTCTGGAGCCTCGCCTCCGCCGCGCTCTACGGCATTCCCGCCGGCGTCGTCGCCTGGGGCTGGCAGCATCGCGGCTGGACCCAGGTCTATGCCGATGTCCACGCCTATCCGCTCTGGTATCTTCCGGTCTCGGTGTTCGCCTATCTGCTCCTCCACGATGCCTGGTTCTACTGGACGCATCGCTGGATGCATCGCCCCGCCCCGTTCAAGCTCGCGCACGCGCTCCATCATGCCAGCCGTCCGCCGACGGCATGGGCCGCCATGGCGTTTCACCCGATCGAGGCGCTGAGCGGCGCCATCGTCATTCCGCTGCTCGTCTTTTTTCGTGCCGATCCACATCTACGGGCTGGGGGTCGTGCTGACGATCATGACGGTGATGGGCGTGACCAACCACATGGGGTGGGAGATCTTCCCGCGCTTCATGTGGAGCGGCCCCTTGGGCGGATGGCTGATCACCGCCAGCCATCATCAGCGCCATCACGAACTCTATGGCTGCAATTACGGCCTGTATTTCCGCCACTGGGACCGGCTGTGCCACACCGATCGCGGCGTCGGCGATTTCACCCGCGAACACGCCCGCGCCGCCCGGCGGGCCGATGCGGCCTGACCGGCCGGCTGCGCGATAGGCGTCGCCAGCGGCGCTCGGCTCACAGTCCCCGAACGCAAAAAGGGCATCCGGGTCGCCCCGGATGCCCTTTTCTGCACGTCGCTCGGGGTCGCAGGCAGCTTGGCCCGCGCCCCTGAGCGCTGTGGCTCAGATACCGTTCGACAGATTGGTATCCGCGTCGTTGGTGCGCATGTCTTCAGCCTGGTTCTGGCCGGTCGCACGCACCGCGTCAGCCTTGTTCTCGAGGCTTTCTTCTGCTGCTTCGTTGCCCGTGAGGTCGGCAGCGTCCTCGAGGTTGTCAGCGACCGCCTCGGTGTTCGACTCGATGTTGTCGGCTGCCTGCTCGCGCGGGCTGGTGTTGCAAGCTGCGAGCGAGAACAGGCCGGCAGCGACGGCGACAGCGAAAATCTTCTTCATGATCAACCCTCTTAGTGGTGCCACACGCATACACGACAACAGCCGATATTCAACGCCGATCCGTTAGGTGGGATATCGAAGCGCCGCGGTGATCGAAGCGCCCGACGTGAAAGTCGCGCCTGGCCTAGCGCGCAAGCGGCCCGTTACCCAGCGTCGGCACGCTACAATGGGGGGCACATCACCGATACGCTGTGGTGACGAAAATGGCGGAGACGGAGGGATTCGAACCCTCGGTACCAGTAAACCCGGTACGGCGGTTTAGCAAACCGCTGGTTTCAGCCACTCACCCACGTCTCCGGCTGCAGCAGATGCGGGGCTATAGCGAGGGTCTGCGGCGGGGGCAACCGTCGTTACGCGGGTACCGGACGCGAATTCGACTCTTCCCGCCGTTTCATTCATTGCGGGGTCAGGCGGGGGTTTGTTAACTCACGCGCACTCGGCATTGGGGAAGATAGCATCATGCGCAGTTTCTGGCTTGGCCTCGGCGCCTTCGCAGCGTCGATCGCGAGCAGCGCGCCCGCACAGGTCCGCACGATCGATCCCAACCAGGCGATCGATGGGGATCTCGCGCCCCAGACCAGCACCACCCCATCGCGGGGGCAGCAGGTCCCCGACCAGCGCTATCCGGAGCCCGCGCCGGTCG
>NZ_JRVI01000245.1:0-5270 GCF_000783375.1 Sphingomonas sp. Ant20 | reverse complement strand
CCGCCCCGCCACCCGCTCCCCCACGTCGCGCAGCCAGTCCCGTGCCCCGGTCGATATACTGGCGTAGCCCCCGGCGCTCGAGGACGCCGGCGTTGTGCTGCCCGACCTTGGTCACCGGCGCGTAGTCGCGCCCCTCGCGCTGCGCCTCCCGCTCGGCCCGGCGCTCCATCGCCATGACGCCCGGCCCCATATGCACGGTCGCCTCCCCCTCGATCCCGCGCCGCTGGCGGCTGCGATGGTCGACCCGCTCGACCGCCTGCGCCCGTTCCAGCGCCGCATTCTGCATCTCCGCCCACCGGCCCCGCCAGCGCTCGACCTCCCCGCTCGTCTTCTGGTCCAGTTCGCGGCTCTTCTCCCCCAGCCCCTCCGCGCCGATCCGGCGCGTCGTCGTCAGCAGGTGCGCATGGTGGTTGCGCTGGTCGCCCTGGCGACCAGGTGCATGGATAGCCACGTCCACCGCCACCCCGTGCCGCTCGCTGATCTCCCGCGCCAGGCCCAGCGTGAGGGCGCGCCGCTCGTCGGCCGACAGCTCGGCCGGGAGCGCGATCTCGTATTCCCGCGCGACCGTGGAGTTCTTGCGCGTCTCGGCCTGCTCGGCGGCGTTCCACAGCGCCGCCCGGTCCTGCACCCAGTTGGGCGCATTGGCGGGCGCGACGATCTCGCGATGCTCGATGCCCTGCTTGCGGGTGTAGTCGTGGACGATGCCGGTGCGCTCGTCCGCGATCTCCACACCTGCACGGTAGGCCGCTGCCGCCGTCGCACTGCGACCGGCGGAACGGCCTACCGTCTTCACCGCAAGATGGAGCTCGCCATCGCCGCGCACTCCTTGCCATGCGAAAGTATGGCGCGGGCGACAGCCCGCTGGGGTTCGGGGTATTCCCCGACGCACGCAAACGCAAGTTTGCATAAGTGCGCCATTCTCTCCCTACGGTCGTTCTGGTAGCATCGCTCGTGGTTGTACGATATTGTGCCTCGACTTCATGCTTTCGAGTAGCAGAACATGGCGGTACCGACCCCCGAATCTATCGACAAGGCCCGTCGCAAGGTCGAGCAGGCCAAGGCCCAGCTACAGGCGCTCGAAGCCCGCGCGTCCGCCCTCAACCGCAAGGCCGATGCCCGCCGCAAGATCATCCTCGGCGGCCTGCTCCTCGATGCCGCGATGAAGGACGCGGAATGGGAAGACCGGCTGAACACGCTGATGGAGCGGATCAGCCGCGAGCAGGACCACAAGGCGTTCGCAGGCTGGACCTTCCGGGGCGGCACCGGCGATGGCTGACCCGTTCGATCCCGCCGAGTTCGACGCGCCGCCCTCGGGCGATCCCCACGCCGACTACCGCACCCTGCTCGACGCCATGCGCCAGGCCGGGGTCGATGGGGTTGCGGAGCAATCGGCCTCGTTGGCCCGCCAGATCGAGCAGGAGGCCCGCCAGCGCGCCGACTGGGGCCGGACGGTGGGATCGGAGGTCCGCGACCTCCAACGGGCCGCAGGGGCGCTCCAGCAGGCCAGCACGGCCATGTGGTGGGACCGGCTCAAGGAATGGCTCTGGGCCGCCCTGATCGCTCTGGCGGTGATTTGCGCCGCCGCTCTCGCCTACCGCTGGGCCAAGGAACCCAAGATCGAGCAGCACCTCTACGGCTGCGCCGGTCGCTGGAACGCCAAGACCCATACCTGCAAAGGCGGATGGGTGCCGTTGCAGGCGCAGCAAGGGCCGTAGGAAGCCCGTACGGCGCGATTCAGGGGCTGACCCCTCCAACCTTCTTCTTCCCCGCCAAGCCCTTCCACGCCTCGCCACGGGCGCTCCGATCACGATGGCGCGGACTCACATTCCGACGCACGCGGCGACCAGCCGCGTTCCTTGTTCTTTTTATGTTCCTTCTGATCTAATGATCGTCCACCAGCCTCGTCGGTCGGGCGTGGCCGCTCATTAGATCATTAGAGAGAGCGGAAAAAATGTCTTATTTTATCAATGCGTTGCTGGGGGGGGTGTGACTCCTAGGAGTCACAGGGGTGTGACTCCTAGGAGTCACAGGTCTGTCCTATAACTTGACACATTAGTCGCGTTTTGCGACCACTATTTGTCCTGTTTCCTGACACCGGAGTCACACCCCTGTGACAGATATGCGCACTTTGCCTGCCGCCCCATCTTCGCCCGGAACATGGGTCCAAACAGATCGGGCCACTCACGAGGCATGGGCGCGTATGTCGATCAAAAGCCCCCGCGCTTCCGCACTGCTGCACGTACTCGTTGCGCGGATCGGCCAGCACAACGCGGTGGTGGCATCCCAGTCCGTCTTAGCGAAGCTCATGGGCTGCAACCGGCGCACCATCGTGCGAGCAATACAGGACCTCGTGGAAGGCCGCTGGGTCGAAGTCCGTCAGATCGGAGACCGGGGCACCGTAAACGCCTATGTCGTTAACGACCGGGTTGCTTGGCATGGACCGCGAGAGGGGCTGCGCTACTCGCTGTTCAGCGCGACCGTGATCCTCGCTGAAAGCGAGCAGCCGGATGGGGGCGAACTGGGGCAGCAAGAGCCGTTGCGGAAGCTGCCTCGGCTGTTCCCAGGCGAACGCCAGTTGGCAGGCGGTGAGGGCGAGCCGCCTCCAAGCGAGCCGTCTCTTCCCGGCATGGAACCGGACCTTCCCGCAATGTGCGAACCTGCCGATCGGGGGCCGATGGACGAAGCGCAAAGCATCGGCTCGATTACAGGAACCTTGCTGGGCAGGTTTAGCGATGTGTAAACCGGGTTTACCCCTCCGCCCCTATACTGGTTTACACTGGTTGCCCCTATGAGTTTATCCCCCGCAGAGGCTGCAAAGCACGTCGGTCTGACCAAACAATCGGTCATCAAAGCCATTCGTTCAGGTCGGCTTTCTGCCATCAAAAACGCGAGCGGAGTATGGCTGATCGAACCAGTCGAACTTTTCAGAGTATGGCCCGCCGTAAACCAAGACAGGGGTAAGGTTACCCCTCAGGTTGACGCTGGTTTACCCCCCGAAAACAATGAGGTTGTCACCTTGCTGAAAGCGCAAATCGACCTTCTCCGCTCCCAATTGGATGATGTCCGAGCCGATCGCGAGGACATCCGGACCGATCGCAACCACTGGCGACAGATAGCCGAACGCGGCCTGCTTACCGACCAACGCCCTCCCTCCGAGCGGACGCCGGACGCCGCCCGGGAAATGACGGAGAGCATTGAGCCGACGCTACCCCCGCCTCTTCCTTCCACGGGTGGGTTCTGGTCCCGCCTATTCGGTCGCCAAGGCGGCAGCCCTAGCGAGCAATGAGGATCATATGGACGACGTAGAAACCCCGATCGAGCGGCCCGACGTGATCGTGCCGGACACCGGCCCGCTGATCCATCTGGCGCAGACCGATGCCCTCCACCTGCTCCACCAGATCGGCGGGCGCGTCGTGGTAGCAGATATGGTCGCGTTCGAGGCCACGCAGGACATGACCAAGCCCGGAGCGCAGGAGATACAGGACTGGCTTGATGCAGGGCAGAAGCCCAACAGCAACGCGCCCGTGCTGGTCGCTCCTACCGAGATCGGCAGACTATTCGCCACGGCCCGCACCGTCGATCCCA
The DNA here is from genome assembly GCF_000783375.1 of Sphingomonas sp. Ant20. Taxonomy (NCBI): domain Bacteria; kingdom Pseudomonadati; phylum Pseudomonadota; class Alphaproteobacteria; order Sphingomonadales; family Sphingomonadaceae; genus Sphingomonas; species Sphingomonas sp. Ant20. Next base: position 1,685 of record NZ_JRVI01000245.1, on the reverse strand, counting down.
CCACCCGCGCCAAGGATTCCGGCGAACTGGCGATCATGCAGTGGCTGGGGAACTACGTGGACTACCATAGCGATGCCAGCATCCTCATCGTCTATGAGAACGGCAAGATTCCCCGCTTCGTCCGCGAAACGGGGCTGGATATGGCAACGGACGTACTGACCACGCGCGCCTTCCTCGAACTGGCCGAGCGACGCGGGATCGTGAGCAGCGCGGAGGACTTTTGGCAGCGCATCGTTGATGTAGCACCCACCGCCAACCCCCAAGTCGCTACCATGTCGATCCGGAGGCCGAAGCAGGATCGCGACACCTGAAATCCCATCACCCTAAAGCCTTATTGTTGGCACTGGTCAGTGATCGTTGCAGAGCATTTGGGGTATGTCTTCCTATGCTTCTGAACTGGAGCATCTCCGGCTCTAGATACATCGGGTCTAGAAGATGTTTCGTTTTGGTCCGTGACGCTTGTTACGTCGCCATTTCTTCCTGGTTCGTTTAACCCAAGCTCACGCTGTAGCGCATTAATCCCTCTTGGATGATTAGCGACCCACCAAATTCCAGCTCCGATGATCATTAAGAGAAAAAGAAAGCGAATTCCACCTCCACGCCGCTTTGCCGGTCTGTAATCATCTCGACTTCGACCCGAGTTATTTGGGCGTTCCGATACGCGGGCTATTCGTTCGTTCTGAGCAAGAAGCTCCCGATGCCTACGATCTTCATTAATTTGGCGCTTACGCTCGACATCCTCACGCTCACGGCGCTCGCGCATTCTCCTATAAACTTCGTCTGACGATTCCACGGCTTGCCCCCACAGCGACCTTGTCGATTACCCAAATGCTAGGGGTGGAGGTAGGAGATGTAAACGTGAGAGAACCATCCAACGCTACGGACTGGAAAGCCCATGGACTCCCGTTTTGCTGCTCTCGTGGAGCAGCTGCCTATCCTCTTTGAGCGCTTAATGAGCTGTCCAATCCACAAGTTCGGATCGACGCTGCCAATCGATATGCCAGAGCGCGGAGTATATCTTTTCAGCGAGAGTGAGGAGGCTCGCTATGTAGGACGAACTAACCGCCTTCGATTCAGATTACGAGAGCACGGCAGCGGTCGCCACAACGATGCACCATTCGCGTTCAAACTGGCCCGCCACGCAACGGGACATTTAAAAGCAAAGGGAGGATTGAGCCGAACCGAGCTGGAGGCCGATCCTGCCTTTGCTAGTGCGTTTGCTAGAGCGCGCGAAACCGTCCGAAACATGGAATGGCGTTGGGTCCAGGTAGATGATCCGAACACCCAATGCTTGCTTGAGATTTACGCTTCCATAGCCCTCCGAACGCCCTTCAATGATTTCGAGAACCACTGAAGCGAGCGCATTTGCGGGTACCCTCACCGGCTCATGCCCCGATCACGTTGCAGGACCAGCTCGCGGTCGTTGATGAGCTGGCCCACGGCGCGCGCCATCTGCGGCTCGCGCTGGATCCGCTCGATATAGAGATCCTTGGTGTGCTGGTTGGCCCCATTGTAGGCGTCCACCGCCTTGCGCAGTGTCTCCGGGGTCGCCCGCCAGTCGCTGTGGTGGTCGCCATAGCCCTGGGCGCCCGCCTCGCGCCGCGCCGCGATCGTCCTGAACCGCTCGGCCACCTGCTCCCGCTCCCGCCCCTGCTGACGCTCCTGCGCCATAACACAGGCGGGCG
>NZ_JRVI01000244.1:0-1380 GCF_000783375.1 Sphingomonas sp. Ant20 | reverse complement strand
GCGCCAGCCGTCGCCGACACCCTGCGCGACCGAGGCGAGGATGCGACCCGCCAGCGCACGGTCGGCGCCGCAATCGGGGAGGATCCGGGCCACCAGCGCCGCGACGGTTGCATGGTCGGCGTCGTCCCATAACGCGGTACCGACGGGCATCGGGTAGATTCGGTCGAGCATCGCGGCGCGCGTCCCGCTGCTGACGCGATCGGAGTCGAGCAGCCGGGCGAAATCTTCGGGCAGCGCGGCCATCGTCGCCAGTGCCGCGTGCTCGCGGATCAGCGCGGCGAGCGCGCGGGGCTGTTCATAGGGGATGAGGTGCGCGGCACCCTGGACGACGCGCATCCGGGCATTGGCATAATGCGGCAGGTTGAGCCGGCGCTGCGCATCCTCGCCGAGATCGCCGTCTTCGGTCCCGGCAATGATCAGCGCGGGGAGCGCGAGCTGTCCGACCGCGGCAGCCCAGTCCTCGCGGCTGCCGCGTTCGAGCCAGCCGAGCCAGGCCGCGCGGTTCGAGCGTCGCACGTCGTCGATCGCCTGATCGCGCAGGGCCTCCGGGAGCGTCTCGGCGCTGTTGGCATCGACGAAGGTTTCTGCATCGTCGCGCGAGGCCTGGCCATCGGCGAACCACCCGATCATCTCCGCCCGGCGTTTTTCGTCCATCGGTTCGGGCGAGGGGGGCGAGGCGGCGACGAGGACGACGCCGAGAATGTTCGCGAGACCCGGCTCGCCCGCGGCAGCGCGCGCGGCGACGAGCGTGGCGATCTTGCCGCCCATGCTGTGCCCGACGAGCACGCAGGCGGTAAGGTCGCGGGCGCGGATTTCCTGCGCCAGCCAGTCGGTCATCGTCCCGACATCGGCATGCCCCGTATCGGCCGCGTCGCCGAACCCCGGCAGATCGAGCGCGACGCAATCATGGTCGGACAGGTGATCGGCGACCTGCTGCCATTCGCGCGCGCTGGCGCCAAGAGCGTGTAAAAACAACAAGGTGGGTGGGGTCATGGGGCCTCGCGAAACTGACCCCTACCGGACGATGCAGGCGCGGAACTGTTCCATCGCACCGGCCGTCGTAATTGACATAGATCAATTTGACGTCGATCTGCGATCACTTTGGCTGCGTCTGTCGCACCGCGCGGGTCTGGACCGGGCGCGCAAAGACCGGCATCCTCGCGCGATGGACGACAATAGCGGTCAGCGCGCCCCGATGATCGACCGTGCCCGCAGCGTCGCGGCAGGGTTCGCCGATGTCGGGCTCACCCAGGCCGAAGAGCTGCTCCGGCGGCTGTCTCCCGAGGGCCGCGAGCAGGCGCGGCGCGAGCGCGAGGCGAGGGCGCGTCGGCAGAAGCGGCTGATGGTCCGGCTGGTCCTCGCGGCGATCGTGTCGCTGCT
>NZ_JRVI01000243.1:0-13009 GCF_000783375.1 Sphingomonas sp. Ant20 | reverse complement strand
GAGGTGGCGGGCGTCAACAGTCGCGGCGAGCTCGCCGCGGTTGAGGCGGCCTGGCAGGCGACGCGCCGTGCCGCCGCGATGGCGGACGGCGCGACGCTGATCGCGCCCGACACGGTCTGGTTCGCGCACGACACCTTGCTCGGGCGTGACGTGACGATCGAGCCGAACGTCGTGTTCGGCCCCGGTGTTCGCGTCGCGGATGGCGCCGTCATCCATGCCTTCAGCCATGTCGAGGGCGCGAAGATCGGCGAGAAGGCGGATGTCGGCCCGTTCGCGCGCCTGCGGCCCGGGGCGGATCTCGGCGCCGGATCACGCGTCGGCAATTTCGTCGAAGTAAAGAAGGCGACGATTGGCGTCGGCGCGAAGGTCAATCATCTGAGCTATATCGGCGATGCGAGATCGGCGCGCGCGCGAACATCGGCGCGGGCACGATCACCTGCAATTACGACGGTTACTTCAAATACCGTACCGTCGTCGGCGAGGACGCATTCATCGGCTCGAATTCCGCGCTGGTCGCGCCGGTGATCGTCGGCCGCGGCGCGATCGTCGCGGCGGGGTCGGTGCTCACGCGCGACGTCGACGCCGACGCACTCGCGCTCGTCCGTCCGCCCCAGGTCGACAAGCCCGGCTGGGCGGCGCGATTCCGCGAAATGATGGTGGCCCGCAAAGCCGCTCGTCGGTGACGCCCCGCGCGACCGATCGCACGCGGTTCCCGACCTGACCAGATCATGCGGAGCGTGTCGCACGCCTCGCTCGACAAGACGAATGGATAGATAGCATGTGTGGCATCGTGGGAATCCTGAGCACTGACGACGTTGCCGAGCGGTTGCTCGACGGTCTCAAGCGGCTCGAATATCGCGGCTATGACTCGGCCGGCATCGCGACCGATCATGACGGCGCGATCGAGCGGCGGCGCGCATCGGGCAAGCTGGTCAACCTCGCCAACGAGCTCGCCTCGCATCCGCTGCCCGGCAGGACCGGCATCGCGCACACGCGCTGGGCGACGCATGGCGGACCGACCACCAACAACGCGCATCCGCACGCGACCGGCGAGGTCGCGGTCGTCCACAACGGCATCATCGAGAATTTCAAACCGCTGCGCGACGAACTGATCGCGCGCGGCCGGACCTTCACCAGCGAGACCGACACCGAAGTCGTCGCGCATCTGATCAGCGAAAAGGTCGAGGCCGGCAGCGATCCGATCTCGGCGGTGCGCGAGATCCTGCCGCGGCTGCACGGCGCGTTCGCGTTAGCGATCCTCTTCCGCCAGCATCCCGACCTGCTGATCGGCGCGCGGCTCGGCTCGCCTTTGGTCGTCGGCCACGGCGAGGGCGAGATGTTCCTCGGGTCGGACGCGCTCGCGCTCGCGCCGCTGACTCAGCGTATCGCCTATCTCGACGAAGGCGACTGGGTCGTGCTGACGCGCGACGGCGCGCAGGTCTATGACCGCGACAACGCGCCCGTCGAGCGCGCGATCACGCTGTCGGGGATCACCGGCGAGGTGATCTCGAAGGGCAACCACAAGCATTACATGCTCAAGGAGATCTACGAGCAGCCGATCGTCGTCGCGCAGACGCTGCGTTCGTATCTGAAGCGGATGGAGGGCGAGGTCTCGCTGCCGATCCCCGAATTCGACCTGTCGACCATCAAGCGCGTGACGATCGTCGCGTGCGGGACGAGCTTCTATGCGGGCATGGTCGCCAAATACTGGTTCGAACAGTTCGCGCGCGTGCCCGTCGACCTCGATGTCGCGTCCGAGTTTCGTTACCGCGCGCCGGTGATGGAGGAGGGCGGCCTTGCGCTGTTCATCTCGCAATCGGGCGAGACCGCGGACACGCTGGCCGCGCTGCGCCACGCCAAGGCCGAGGGGCAGAAGATCGCGGTTGTCGTCAACGTGCCGACCAGCAGCATGGCACGCGAGGCGGACCTGTTGCTGCCGACGCATGCCGGCCCCGAGATCGGCGTCGCGTCGACCAAGGCGTTCACCTGCCAGCTTGCGGTGCTTGCCGCGCTCGCGGCCAATCTGGCGCGCGCGAAGGGCCTCCTGACCCGCGAGCAGGAGCGCGAGATCGTCCGTCACCTCGCCGAGGCGCCCGCCGCGCTCAACGGCGCGCTCGCCTATGACGAGGCGATCGAGGCGATGGCGCACACCGTCGCGGGTGCGCGCGACGTGCTGTATCTCGGGCGCGGTACGGATTATCCGCTCGCGCTGGAGGGTGCGCTGAAGCTAAAGGAAATCAGCTATATCCACGCCGAGGGCTATGCCGCGGGCGAGATGAAGCACGGCCCGATCGCGTTGATCGACGAGCATGTGCCCGTCATCGTCATCGCACCGTCGGGGCCGCTGTTCGACAAGACCGTCAGCAACATGCAGGAGGTGATGGCGCGCGGTGGCAAGGTCGTGCTGATCAGCGACTATGACGGCATCCAGGCGGCGGGCGAGGGCTGCATGGCAACGATCACCATGCCCAAGGTCCACCCGCTGATCGCGCCTCTGGTCTATGCGGTGCCGGTCCAGCTGCTCGCCTACCACGTCGCAGTGCTCAAGGGGACCGACGTCGATCAGCCGCGCAACTTGGCGAAGTCGGTCACCGTCGAATAAGGGCGCCGCGGCTCAGGCCGCCTCGCGGTGGGGCAATGGCGGCATCTGGTCGTCGCCATTGAACCGCGCGATCCAGGGCAGGACGTCCTGCGCTTCGAGCGGGCGGGCGAAGACATAGCCCTGTGCCTCGTCGCACGCCATCCGCGTCAGCGTGTCGACGGCGCCGACGGTCTCCACGCCCTCGGCGACCACGCGGAAGCCGAGCTTCTTCGACAGCGAGATCATCGTCGCGATCACCGTCCGGCTGCGGGCGTCGTCGGTGTCGAGCGGGTCGACGAACGACTTGTCGATCTTGACCACGCTCGCGGGCAGCGTCTGGAGATAGGCCAGGCTGCTGTGGCCGGTCCCGAAATCGTCGATCGCGACGCGGACCCCGGTCGCCGCCAGTGCCTCGAGCCTGGCGAGCGATTGCGCCGAATTCTCCATCATCGCGCTTTCGGTCACCTCGACTTCGAGCATGTCGGGCGCGACATTGTGCGCGTCGAGCGCCGCGGCGATTGCCGCGACGAGTCCGTCCTCGTCGAGATTGGTCGCCGAGATGTTGATCGACAGAGGCAGCGAGACGCCACACGCCTGCCACGCCGCCAGCTGACTCAGGGCGGTGTCGAGGACGAATGCGGTGGTCGGCTTGGCCAGCGTGGTCCGTTCGACGATCGGGATGAACTCCGCGGGCGATACGTCGCCCAGCGTCGGGTCGTTCCAGCGCAGCAACGCTTCCGCCCCGACGCAGCGACGTGATCCGAGGTCGATCCGCGGCTGATAGACCAGGCGGAGCGACGCGCCGTCCTCCAGCGCTGTGCCGAACGCGCTGAGCAACACGATATTGCGCCGGTATTCGGAATCGTTCGACGTCGCATAGACGCTGATCAGGCTGTCCTTGGCCTGCGCATCCTGCGCGGCGCTGTGCGCGGCGCGCAGGATTTCCTGTGACCGGATCGCGCCCAGCGTCACGGGGACGATCCCGGCCGCCATCGTCGTCACGAACCGCGCGATCGAGCCCGCGGCACTGACCGCGAGCCCGGCGCTCACCACGTCGAGATAGCCGGGCATGGTCGCACCCGGCGAGGACAGGAAGGCAAACTGGGTCGCGGCCACGTGATAGAGCGTTCGCGCGGATCCCAGTTGCTCGCGCAAGGTCCGCGCCGATTCCTTGACGAGCGTTTCGATATAGCCGGCGCCCATCACCCGGATCAGCGCATTCAGTTGGTCGGCACGGGCGAGGTCGAGCAGCACGACGAAGCGCTGCTCGCCGGGCGTGTCACGCGCCAGGTCGTCGAGATCTTCCAGAAACCGGAAGCGGTTGGGTAGCGCGCTGACCGGATCGACCCGCCCGACCGCATGCTGGAGGTCGATCTGCGCCATGACCATCGCCGCAAGGTCGGTCAGCGCGGCAAGCTCCTCGGGCGAGGCGGTTCGGGGTTCGGCGCCCAGCACGCAGAGCGACCCGAGCCCATGGCCCTCCCGCGTGATCAGCGGCGCACCCGCATAGAAACGGATGCCGGACTGCGCGAGCGGGCTGTTGGCATAGAAGCCGTCGGCCGCCAGGTCGGGTATCACCAGCCCCTGCGTCGTCTCGGCGACCTCCGCGCACGGGGCCTTGGCCCGCGCGATGTGGTCGTGCGTGATCCCGACGCGCGACTTGAACCATTGCCGGTCGGTATCGGTCAGCGAGATTGCGGCGATCGGCAACCCAAAGATCTGGCCCGCCATCCGGGTGATGCGATCGAAGCTTTCGCTGGCGCTGGTGTCGAGCAGGCGCAATTGGCGCAATGCATCAAGCCGTGCCGCCTCTTCATCGCCCGCATTTCTATGCTCCAGTCGCCAGCATTATGCGCAACGAGTCGACTTGCGCGATAGACTTATGTTGTTAACATGGAGTAAATTACAGCAACTTGACGGATCTGCCCCGCCGGACGAATTGCTGCAGCCAAAGCATTGGTTTGGGGACAGGGATGAGCGAAATACCATTGGTGGCCGGGATCGAACTTGGCGGGACCAAGTGCATCTGCATCCTGGCGCGAGGGCCCGATGCGATCGAGGAAATCGTACGAATTCCGACAACTCGCCCCCGATGAGACGCTCGCCGCGATCGAAGCCGTGCTCGACCGCTGGAGCGGATTCGTCGCGATCGGAATTGCGAGCTTTGGCCCGGTCGGGATCGACCGGCGCGGTGGTGACTACGGCCATATCACCTCGACGCCCAAGCCCGGTTGGGCGGGGACCGACGTCGCCGGGCGCCTGCAGCGTCGCTATGCGGTGCCGACCGGCTTCCATACCGACGTCGTCGGCGCGGCGCTGGCCGAGGCACGCTGGGGCGCGGCGCAGGGCCTGGCGGATATCGCCTATGTGACGGTCGGCACCGGGGTCGGCGCGGGGCTGATCGCGGGGCATCGACCGGTCGACGGGCTGATGCATTCGGAACTCGGGCATATCCGGCCGGTCCGAACGCCGGGCGACGACTGGATCGGCAGTTGCCCGTTTCACGGCGCCTGCCTCGAGGGACTCGTGTCGGGGCCGGCGATCGCCGCGCGGCTCGGCCATCCCGCCGATGAGGCCCCCGCCGATCATCCGGTCTGGACGGGCGTCGCGGAGGCGCTTGGCCAGTTGTGCCACACGCTCGTGCTCACCGGGATTCCGCGCAGGATCGTCATCGGTGGCGGGGTAATGGGCGCCGGCCATCTGTTTCCGCGGGTCCGTGCCGCGCTGACGCGCAGTCTCGGGGGGTATATCGCATTGCCCGAGCCGACGCTGGTCGATACGTTCGTCGTACCGCCGGCACTCGGCGGCAATGCCGGCCCGCTCGGCGCGATTATCCTTGGTGGCCAAGCGCTTGGTGACTCGGTCGGAGGGTCGGGAAGCTCGGCCTTCATGTCATATTAATTACAGATGCCTACCCACCGGGCCGCGCGATAGGGCCTGGAAAACCGCCTATACGGGCGGGGTCAGGTATCGCGAGGAACGGTGTCCGATGCGTATTCTGATTGTCGACGACGAACCCGGAGTTCATGACGACTAGGCCCGTGCGATTCTCGGGACGGAACCGGCGGCGGCTGACCCGCAGGCCGACGCGTTTTCGATAACCTCCGTCGGGACCGGCATCGACGCGATCGCCGCGGTCGAATCCGCCATCGCCGAGCCCGCGCCGTTCGCGGTCGCCTTCCTCGATCTGCAGATGGCGTCGGGGCTCGACGTCTGCGAGACGGCGCGCCGGATCCGTGAACTGGACCCCGACATCAATTTCGTGATCGTCACCGCGCTCGACGGTGCCTCGCTCGCCGGGATCGCCAAGGTGGCCGGGCCGGTCGACAAGGTCTTCCATATCGCCAAGCCGTTCGTCGGCGCCGAGCTGCGCCAGACCGCGCTGGCACTGACGCAGCGCTGGCAGTTCGACCATGACTGCAACGCGGTGCGTGCAGCGCTCGTGCGGCAGGTGGCGCAGCTCGAGGTCCGGGCCGCCGAGCTGGCGGCCAATGAAAGCCGTGCGATCCATCTGGCGACGCATGATTCGCTGACCGACGCGCCCAACCGGCTGGCGTTCCTCCGCGCGCTTGCCGAACGCACCCGCGCGGATGGGTGGTTCGCGACGGTGATGATCGATCTCGACCGGTTCAAGCTGGTCAACGACACGCTGGGGCACCTTGCCGGCGACGCGCTGATCCGCGAGATCTGCGCGATCCTCGGCCGGTCCTCGCCCGAGGGTGCGCTGGTCGCGCGGCTTGGCGGCGACGAATTCGGTGTGTTGTTCAGCACTGCGGACGAGACCAGCGCCTTGCTCGCCTGCGAACGGATGATCGCGGCCTGTTCGGTCAGCCTCCAGGTCTTTGGCAGTTCCGTCCAGGGCGGCGCCTCGGCCGGGCTGGTCGTGACGCATGGCGGGCAGGGCAGCGACCCGGTCGACGTCATGCGGCGGGCCGATCTCGCGCTCAACGACGCCAAACGGAGCGGCCGGCGCATGGCGCGCGTGTTCGACGAGAGCATGGACGAGGATATCCGCTTCCGCCGGCGCGTTGAAAGCGGGCTCGGCGAAGCGATCGCAAACAACGAGCTCAGCCTGGTGTTCCAGCCGATCGTGTCGCGCGAATCGATCGAAGTGGTCGGGTTCGAGGCGCTGCTGCGCTGGAACACGATGGCTTACGGCCCGATCAGCCCGGGCCTGTTCATGCCGATCGCGGAGGAATCGAACCTCATCCACGATCTGGGCGACTGGGTGCTGCGCAACGCGCTCGCGGTCCTGACACAGTGGCCGGGGCAGTATGTCTCGGTCAATTTCAGCCAGCGACAGTTCCGGCGCCACCATTTCGTCGACTATGTCAGCGAGAGCGTCCGCCGTGCCGGGGTGGATCCCGGCCGGTTGCAGATCGAGATTACCGAGACCGCGATCTTCGACGATGCCGAGCGTGCGGCAGAGACGCTGGGCGCACTGCGCCGCATGGGGTTCCGCATCGCGCTCGACGATTTCGGGACGGGCTATTCGAGCCTGCACAACATCCGCACCTTCGCGCTCGACTGCCTGAAGATCGACCGCAGCTTCATTGAGGGGATGGGCCGCGAGCGCGAAAGCGCGGCGATCGTTCATTCGATCATCAGTCTGGGCCGCGCACTCGGCATCGGGGTCATCGCCGAAGGGGTTGAGACCGAGGCGCAGGTTCAGGCCTTGCGCCTGGCGGGGGCCAGCCATCTCCAGGGCTTCTTCTTCTCGCACCCGGTACCTGCTGCGATCGCCCGGACCATGGCGGAAGCACGCGGTCTCGGCGGGGATCCCGCCGCTGCGCCCCGCGTCATGGCACCGTCGCAGGGCGTCTGACCCCACACCCGCGAATCGAGCGGTGGGTTAGAGCAGGACGGGCTGCGCGTCGTCCGGCTCGTCGCCGACCAGCCCCGACAGGGTGAGGCCGAGCAGGCGGACGCCCTGCGGTACCGGAAGCTGCGCCATCAGCAGGTCCAGTCCGGCGGCGACGAACGCAGCCTTGTCGACCACCGCGGCGCTCGACGAGCGGGCGCGCGTGATCGTCCGGAAATCGGCATGGCGCAGTTTCAGCGTGACCGTCCGCCCGCGCGTGGCGTGCCGCTCGATCCGCACCCACGCCGCATCCGCAACCCGGTGCAACGCCTCGCGCAGCGCTGCCGGATCGCTCAGATTGGTCTCGAACGTCCGCTCCGCACCGACCGACTTGGCGGCACGGTTGACGCGCACCGGGCGGTGATCGATCCCGCGTGCTGCCCCGTACAGATAGTCCGCATAGCTGCCGAAATGCGCCTGGAGGAACGCCAGCGGGCGTTCGAGCAGATCTGCGCCGGTCAGGATGCCGAGCTGTTCCATGCGCTTGGCGGTGACCGGGCCGACGCCGTGGAACCGCTTGACCGGCAGCGACGCGACGAACGCGGCCCCGCGCTTCGGCGTGATGACGCAGATCCCGTCGGGCTTGTTCTGGTCCGACGCCAGCTTGGCGATGAACTTGTTGTAGCTGACCCCGGCGGAGGCGGTCAGCCCGGTATCGGCCTTGATCCGCGCGCGGATTTCCTCGGCGATCGCCTGCGCCGATCCGACCCCGCGGATATCGGCGGTGACGTCGAGATACGCCTCGTCGAGCGACAGCGGTTCGACGAGCGGGGTGAAATGCGCGAAGATCGCCCGGATCTGGTCGGATACCGCGCGGTACACGTCGAAGCGCGGCGGCACGAAGACGAGATCGGGACAGCGCCTGAGCGCGGTGACCGACGGCATCGCGCTGTGCACCCCGAAGGTCCGCGCCTCGTAGCTCGCGGCAGCGACCACCCCGCGCGCGCGCGAACCGCCCACCGCGACCGGCCGTCCCTTCAATGTCGGGTCGTCGCGCTGTTCGACCGAGGCATAGAAGGCGTCCATGTCGACATGGATGATCTTGCGCTGCACCGGCGGCGGGGTAGGAGAAGCGGCCATCTGCACCGCAGATAGGTTCTGACGATGCGCGGAAACAGAGCGTCGTTACGGCGTTGAACGAATTCGGCCGGGCGCAAGCGGCGACGACAAGGGGACCTGGACGTGCGGATCGGAACCGAATGCTGGCGTATCGAACGCGCGGACCAGATGTCCGTGATCGTCGATGCGGAGGAATATTTCCGCCAGGCGCGCGTCGCCATGCTCAACGCCAAGCGGCGGATCATGCTGATCGGCTGGGATTTCGATGCGCGGATCCAGCTCGAACCCGGGGTCGACCGCCCCGGCGAACCGCCGACGCTCGGCGCCTTCATCCTGTGGCTGGTCGAACGCGAGCCCGAGCTCGAGATCTTCCTGCTCCGCTGGGACACCGGTGCGATCAAGTCGCTGTTCCGCGGCTCGACCCTGTTCACGATGCTGAAGTGGATGCGGCACCCGCGTATTCACACCAAGCTCGACGGGCATCATCCGACCGCGGGGTCGCATCACCAGAAGATCGTGATCATCGACGACTGCCTCGCCTTTTGTGGCGGGATCGACATGACCGGCGACCGCTGGGACACGCGCGAGCATCGCCATGACGATGCGCGGCGGCGGCGTCCCTCGGGCCGTCCCTACAAGCCGTGGCACGACGCGATCAGCGCGGTCGCAGGCCCTGTCGCGACCGCATTGGGGCAGCTGTTCCGCGACCGCTGGGTGCTGGCCGGCGGCGTGCCGATCGCCGAGGCGAACCCTGGCGCGGCGTGCTGGCCCGACGAGCTCGGCGTGCATTTCCGCGATGTCGACGTCGCGATCGCGCGGACCGAACCCGAAATGGACGATCAGGTCCCGGTGCATGAGAGCGAGGCGTTGTTCCTCGCGCAGATCGCCGGTGCCAAACGGCATCTCTATATCGAGAGCCAGTATTTCGCGTCGCGCAAGATCGCCGAGGCGGTCGCACGCCGTCTCGACGAGGCGGACGGGCCCGAGATCGTGATCATCAACCCGGTGACTGCGCAGGGGTGGCTCGAGCCGATCGCGATGGACACTGCGCGCGCGCGCCTCATGACCGCGCTGGCGCACCGCGACGTCCACAAGCGACTGCGCATGTATCATCCCTACACCAGCGGCGGGGAGGCGATCTATTGCCATGCCAAGATCCTGATCGCGGACGACCAGATCTTCCGGCTCGGGTCGTCGAACATGAACAACCGTTCGCTGCGGCTCGACACCGAATGCGACCTCGCGATCCGCGCGCATGACGAGGCGACGAGCACGGGGATCACCGCGATCCGCAACGACCTGATCGCCGAGCATCTGGCGGTCGATGTCGAGGTGGTGACCACGATGATCGCCGAGACCGGGTCGCTGATCGAGACGATCGAGCGGCTGCGCGGGCAGGGCAAGTCACTGCGCGCCTATGAGGCGCCCGATCTGACCGCGGTCGAGGAATGGCTGGCGGACAATGAGGTGCTCGATCCCGAGGGGCCCGAGGAGATGTTCGAGAGCTTCGCGAAGCGCGGCCTGTTCCGCCGCCTCCGCCACCGCCGCCCGAAGAAGAAGTGAGCGATCCTCCCCCGCTAGGGGGAGGATCAGATTAGATTAGAACAGCCCTTCGATCAGCCCATCCGCATCGAGCCGGATCGCTTCGGCTGCGGGAACGCGCGGGAGGCCAGGCATCGTCATGATCTCGCCGCAGATCGCGACGACGAAGCCCGCGCCCGCCGCCAGCCGAACCTCGCGCACCGGCACGATATGCCCGGTCGGCGCGCCGAGCAGCGCGGGGTCGCTCGAGAAGCTGTACTGCGTCTTGGCAAGGCAGACGGGCAGGTGGCCATAGCGGCATCCTCCCAGCGCTTGAGCTGCGCGAGCACGCTGGGCTCGGCGACCGCATGTTCCGCGCGGTAGATCCGCCGGGCGACCGTGTCGATCTTGTCGAACAGCGACAGATCGTCACCATAAAGCGGCGCGAAATTCGCGGCATGCGTGTCGCACAGCTCGGCCACCGCGTCGGCGAGCTTGGTTGCCCCCGCGCCGCCCTCGGCCCAGTGGCGGCACAGGATCGCGCGGGCGCCGTGCGCGCTCGCCGCCTCGTGCACGACCGCGATCTCGGCCTCGCTGTCGGTATGGAAATGGTTGATCGCGACGACCGCGGGAACGCCGAACTGGCGGATATTCTCGATATGGCGGACGAGATTGACCGCACCGCGCCGGACCGCCTCGACGTCCTCCGCGCCGAGATCGGCCTTGGCGACCCCGCCGTTCATCTTGAGCGCGCGGACTGTCGCGACGATCACCACCGCATCGGGGGACAGCCCCGCCTGGCGGCATTTGATGTCGAAGAACTTCTCCGCGCCCAGATCCGCGCCGAAGCCCGCCTCGGTCACGACATAGTCGCCCAGCGCCAGCGCCGCGCGCGTCGCGATCAGCGAGTTGCAGCCATGCGCGATATTGGCGAACGGCCCGCCGTGAAGGAAGGCAGGGTTGCCCTCGAGCGTCTGGACGAGGTTCGGCTTGATCGCCTCGGCCAGCAGGACCGCCATCGCGCCGTCCGCCTTCAGGTCGCGCGCGGTGATGGGGCTGCGATCGCGCGTGTAGGCGACGACGATGTCACCCAGCCGCCGCTCCATGTCCGCGAGATTTTCGCTGAGGCACAGGATCGCCATGACCTCGGAGGCGACGGTGATGTCGAACCCCGATTCGCGCGGATAGCCGTTGGCAACTCCGCCGATCGACTGGACGATGTCACGCAGCGCACGGTCGTTCATGTCGAGCACGCGGCGCCACACCACGCGCCGCACGTCGATCTGCAGCGCGTTGCCCCAATGGATATGATTGTCGATCATCGCCGCGAGCAGGTTGTGCGCCGCGGTGATCGCGTGGAAATCGCCGGTGAAATGGAGGTTGATGTCCTCCATCGGCGCGACCTGTGCCCGCCCGCCGCCGGTCGCGCCGCCCTTGGTCCCGAAGCACGGCCCGAGCGACGGTTCGCGCAGCGCCAGCACCGTCTTGCGCCCCGTCAGGTTCAGCGCATCAGCCAGCCCGACCGAGGTCGTCGTCTTGCCCTCGCCCGCGGCGTCGGGTTGATCGCGGTGACGAGCACCAGCCGGCCGCGTTGCGCCCCCTCGCGGCGGCCATGCGCTTCGAGCCAGTCGAGTGCGATCTTGGCCTTGAACCGGCCGTAAGGCTCGACCGCGTCGTCGGGGATGCCGAGCGCGTCGGCAACCCGCGCGATGGGGCGCAGCGCGACGCTGCGGGCGATGGCAATGTCGGTTGTCATGGGGCTAGTTCTTCAGTTTCCAGCCGCTTTTGAGCAGCATGTAGCACAGGGTGGCGAGCACGACGTCGATCGCCAGGATGACGACGCCGCCGACGATCACCGGCGAATCGGCAACGCCAGAAAGCCGTAGCGAAAGCCCGAGATGATGTAGAAGAACGGATTGACGTGGCTGAACGCGCGGAACGCGGGCGCCAACGTGTCGACCGAATAGAAGGTGCCCGACAGCAGCGAGAGCGGCGCGACGACGAAGTTGGTGACCGCGGCGGCATGGTCGAACTTGTCCGCCCAGATCGACGTCAGCACGCCGAGCAGCGCGAGGAAGGTCGCGCCAAGCAGGCCGAACCACAGGATCGCGAGCGGCGCATGCGGCGTAACGTGCACGCCCGGATACAGCGCCATCGCCGCCCAGACGACGCACCCGACCAGCACCGCACGGGTCACCGCACCGCCGACCAGCGCTGCGAGCAGCTCGGCGGTCGACAGCGGCGGCTGAAGATAGTCGACGATCGTGCCCTGCATCTTGCCGACGAGCAGCGAGAAGCTCGCATTGGCGAAGGCGGGGCCCATCATGCCCTGGCTGATGATCAGCCGGGGGCGATGAAATCGGCGAACATCACGGTCTCGCCGCCGACCAGCACGGGGCGTTTGGCGCCCGTCGCGATGGTGAAAACGATCAGGAACAGCAATGTCGTCATCGCCGGCGCCCACACCGTCTGCAGCTGGACCTTGAAGAACCGGCGCACCTCCTTGATATAGAGGGTACGAAGTCCCTCCCAGTTCACGTTGCGAATGACGGGAACGCCGGGGGCGGATTGCACCGCCGACTGGATTTCACCGATTGGGGGCTGGCTGCTCATGGGGGTTGCGGGTAATCGCTGCCGCTGTCGCCCGCAACCCGGTTGACGAAGACTATACCGGCCGACCCGAAGACTGAGGAACGAACATGTCCTGGACCGACGAGCGTATCGAGACGCTCAAGACGATGTGGGAAGCCGGCCAGACCGCCAGCCAGATCGCCGAAGCGCTGGGTGGCGTCAGCCGCAACGCCGTGATCGGCAAGGCGCACCGCCTTGAGCTTCAGGCGCGCCCGTCGCCGGTGAAGCCCAACGATCCCGACGCGAAGAACGCAGAAGCGAAGGTCGCGGAGGCGAAGGCGGCCGAGGCCAGGCCGGCCGAGTCGCCCGTCGTCGACACGCCGCCCGCGGTCGCCGCCGAACCTGTCGCCGCAGCG
>NZ_JRVI01000242.1:0-2441 GCF_000783375.1 Sphingomonas sp. Ant20 | reverse complement strand
GTCGATTTGGACGGCAGCAGGCGGTGGCGTCGCGGTAGTCGCGGCGGTCGTCGTGTTCGTGGCCAGGCCGTCGGGCGCGGTCGACCTTCCCGCGGCGTCGGTCGCGCGCTCGGGGCCGGTGGTCGAGGACAAGGCGCTCGGCCGGCTCAGGTGCCGGCTGATCCCCGAACGGAGCCGGATCACGATCTCGTCGAGCGAAGACGTGCCGCTCAGCTGGGGCGCGGGTGGCTGCGTCAACGGCAAGACCCAATATGTCGCGGGCAATGGCCGGTGGGAACGCGTGCTGGTGCCCGAGGCAGAGCAGACGGTGTCGCTACTATCGTTCGACCCGGCGACGCGCACCTACGCCAATACGCGCTATCTGATGTCGGCGGCGGGGATGACCGCGGCGCGGGCGGCGCGTGGCGACACGCCGGGGCAGTGCACGACCGATCCGGCGGCGATCACGCGGCTGGTCGGCCAGCAGTCTGCAGTCCGGCCACGTTGCCGCCGCTGCCCAACGAGAAGCTCGTCTATTCCTGCACGTCGGCAGACTGATCGAGTCTCGTTTACCCCCTCGGCACGCGTCGATCCGCATGGCAGGATGGCGGTGTTGAGGGGGATGGCGATGCGGGTAATGCACAGAGTTAGGCATGGGGTGGCGTGGAGCGTCACGATCATGGCGGGACTGGTCGGTGCCTGGACGCCGGCAGCGGCGAAATGGGCGCGCGCGACCTCCGATCATTTCGAGATCTATGCCGACATGCCGCCCGCCGCGCTCACGACGATGGCGACCCGGCTCGAGCAGTTCGACGGGGCGATCCGGCATCTCCACCGCACGCCGGAGGGCACCGGCGCGAAGGGCGCGAACCGCGTCACCGTCTATGTCGCGAACGACGTCGCTGCGATCCGCCGATTGTCGGGTGATCGCGGCATCGCTGGATTCTACCTGCCGCGCGCAAGCGGGTCGGTCGCCTTCACCCCGCGGATCGACGAGGGCGGGGACGGCAGCCGTTCGACGCGCGGCGGCGGAATTCCGCAGATCGTCCTGTTCCACGAATATGCGCATCACTTCCTGCTGGGCAATTACGCCGCCGCCTATCCGGCGTGGTTTTCCGAGGGCTATGCCGAGTTCGTCTCGACCGCCGCGTTCGAGAAGGAGTATGTCCAGCTCGGCGGCGCGGCGCAGCACCGGGCGTACAGCCTGCTCGCGGCCAAGCCGGTGCCCGCGGCGACCCTGTTCGCGACCGGGCAGAAGCTGACCGACGAGCAGCGCGGGGTGATGTACGGGCGCGGATGGCTGCTGACGCATTACCTGATGTTCGACGCGGCGCGCGGCCGGCAGCTCCAGCAGTATCTGACCGCGCTGAACGCGGGAACGCCGAGCGTAACCGCGGCCACCGCGGCGTTCGGCGACCTGCGCGCGCTCGACAAGGCGCTCGATGCGTATCTTCGCCAGTCGCGCATCCCGGGGCTGCGGATCGCGTACGATAAGCTGCCCGTCGCGCCGGTGGTCGTGACGCCGTTGTCGCCGGGCGCCGCTGCAATGGTCGAGCTGCGGATGCAGTCGGAGCGCGGCGTCAACCGTGCCACCGCCGCACCGATCTTCGCGCGCGCCGCCCGGATCGCGGCGGCCTATCCCGACGATGCGCTGGCGCAGGGCTGGCTTGCCGAGATGGCGTATGATGCGGGGCAGGACGATGCGGCGCTGGCTGCTGCCGACCGCGCGCTCGCCGCCGATCCGACGTCGCGCCAGGCGATGCTGTACAAGGCGCAGGTGTTGATGCGGCGCGCCGCTGCGGCGACAGTCCGCGATGCCGCAGCATGGGGTGCGGCGCGGCGCTGGATCGTCACGGCCAATCGCCAGGCGCCCGACGATGCCGAGGCGCTGTCGCTCTATTATGACAGCTTCGCCGCGGCGGGCGAGGCTCCCAGCGCGGCCGCGATCCTGGGGATCGGTCGCGCGCTCGAGCTGGTGCCGCAGGACCCGGCGCTGCGGTTCAAGGTCGCGGCGCAGGCGATCATGGATGGTCAGACCGATGCCGCCAGACGCGCGCTGCGCCCGCTCGCCTATGATCCGCACCAGTCGGCGGACAACCCGGCGGCGCGGCTGATCGCGATCCTCGATACCGGCGTGACGGGGCCCGCGGCGATGCTCGCGCTTGCGAAAGCACGGGGGGAGACGGTGGCGGCGACGCCGTCTGGGCCGACACCGGCGAATTAGCGGCGAGGGCGCGGACCCCGACCCTCGTCACGATGTCGACGGTCGGGGATCGCCTGAATGTGCGGGCGACAGGGCGGGTTCGCGCGGCGCCTCTTTCGCCAGCAGCGCACGTTTGCGGTCGAGCCCATAGGCGTAGCCGCCGAGTGTCCCGTCGGTGCGAAGCGCGCGGTGGCAGGGGATGAGGATGGCGATCGGGTTGGCGCCGCACGCGCTGCCGACCGCACGGACCGCGGCCGGG
>NZ_JRVI01000241.1:0-1767 GCF_000783375.1 Sphingomonas sp. Ant20 | reverse complement strand
GCCGCGGCCTGAAGGTCAGTGACCCGGCAATGCCGCCGCCCGCATCGCCCGACGCGGCGGTCGGCTTGAACCGCAATGCGGCGTTCGGGACGAGCAGCACGCGCTGCTTGTCCGAGGTGACGATATCGGCGGTCGCGGTCATCCCCGGGCGCAGCGTGAGCGACGGATTGGCCACGGTCAGGTCTGCGGCATAGGACACGACCTGGCCGGTGGTGGTCGTCGTGCTGGTGCTCGAACTCGACGACGTCGCCGAGCTGACCGTCAGGTTCGAGCCGAGATCGACACGCGTGATCGTCGCGGGGAAGGTCTTGCCGGGAAAGGCGTCGACGGTGAAGTTGGCGCGCTGGCCGATCTTGACCTCGCCGACGTCCGCCTCGTCGATCGCAACCTCGAGCTTCATCTTGGTCAGGTCCTCGGCGATCACGAACAGCGTCGGCGTGTTGAACGACGACGCGACGGTCTGGCCGGGATCGATCTGCCGCGCGAGCACGACGCCGGTCACCGGCGAGCGGATGATCGCGCGCGCGCGCTGCGTCTGGCTCTGCGCGAGTGCGGCGCGGCTGGCGACGACATTGGCCTCGGCGACCTTCTGCGCGGCGAGTGCACGCTGATAGTCGGCGCGGCCGGCCTGAAGCTCGGTCTTGGACGGCACGCGCCCGCCCGACAGCCGCGCGACCTCCTCGAGCCGGTTGAGCTGTGCGCGCGATTCGGCGACGGTCGCCTGCGCCTGGTTCACCTGCGCCTGGTTGGCGGCGAGCTGTGCATTGCCCTGGCGGATCTGGTCGTCGAGCTGTTCGGGATCGATCAGCGCGAGCGGCTGGCCCGCGACGACGCGGTCGTTGACGTCGGCGACCACCTTGGTGACCAGCCCCGACAGCTGCGACCCGACCGTCACCTGGTTGGTCGGCGCGAGCTTGCCCGTCGCGGACACCGTCACGGTCAGGTTGCCGCGCTCGGCCGCCTGGGTCGAATATTGCGTCTGCTCCTTCGCGCCGAAGCATTTGGCGAGCAGCAGGCAGAGCAGCACGACGCCGACCGCGATCGCGACCCATTTGATGTAGCGTTTCCAGGGGGCCTGCGGCCTCACGCCCAGAAAGTCGTCGATCGATGCGTCGGCCATCAGCGTGCCTCTGGACTGGAGATGGGCGCTTGCGGGATCACGGTCGCGTCCCAGCCGCCGCCAAGCGCGGCATAGAGCGCGACCAGTGCGGTCGCGGCGTCGGCGCGCGCCTGGGTCGCGCCGTTGCGCGCGGACAGCAGGGCGACCTCCTGCTGGTTGAGCGTGGTGAAGTCGGTCAGCCCGGTGCGATACTGGCTGCGGCTGAGGATCGCGGAGTTGTTCGCGGCATCGAGCGCGATGGCGAACTGGCGCTCGCGTTCCTGTGCGGTCTGGAGCGCGACAACCGCATTCTCGACATCCTCGAGCGCGGTCAGCACGGTCGACTTGTAGAAGGCGAGCGCACCATCGGCGGCGGCCTCGCTGGTCCGCACCTGGCTGCGCAGCCGGCCGCCGTTGAAGATCGCCTGGGTCAGCCCCGCGAACAGCCCGCCGGTGATCGCATCGCCGATATTGCCGATCGAGGTGGCGTTGGTGTTGATGTTGCCGGTGATCGCGAGCGCAGGATAGAGCTGCGCCTTGGCCACCCCGATCCGCGCGGTGGCGGCGGCCAGCGCGCGCTCCGCCGAGCGGATGTCGGGACGCTGGCGCAGCGTGTCGCCGGGAATGCCGACGCGACCGCCTTCGGCCCGACCGGGATCGGCTACCGG
>NZ_JRVI01000240.1:0-3766 GCF_000783375.1 Sphingomonas sp. Ant20 | reverse complement strand
CACCGCCTCGCCGATCGCGCGATTGCCGGCCTCGTCATAGCTGGCGAGATCGGACAGGCGTGCGGCCAGTCCGCGCCGCCGCCCCCGGCTGCTGCCCTCGGGACCGATGATCCAGCGGCGCAGCTCGATCGTCTCGCCGCCGGTCAGCGCGGTCGCGAACATCGAATCGGCGGCGTCGAAGATGTGATGACCCTCGTCGAAGACAAAACGCGTCGGCCGCGTCGCGAGTTCGCGTCCGCGTGCTGCGTTGACCATGACCAGCGCATGGTTGGCGATGACGATGTCGGCATCGGTCGAGGCGCGTGCCGCACGTTCGATGAAGCATTTGCGGTAATGCGGGCAGCCGGCATAGACGCACTCGCCACGCCGGTCGGTCAATGCGGTCGATCCGTTGCGCCGGAACAGCGTCGGCAGCCAGCCGGGCAGGTCGCCGCCGACCATGTCGCCGTCCGCGCTATACGCGGCCCAGCGCGCGACGAGCTGCGCGAGCACCGCCGCCCGTCCCGCAAACCCGCCCTGCAACGCATCTTCGAGGTTCAGCAGGCAGAGATAATTCTCACGCCCCTTGCGCGTGACGACCTTGGTTCGGCGGACCGCGGGATCGGGAAAGAGCCGTTCGGTCTCGCGCCCCAGCTGGCGCTGCAGCGCTTGGTATAGGTCGAGATCCAGACCGCGCCGCCCGCCTTTTCCGCCCAGATCGAGGCGGGGGCGAGATAGCCGAGCGTCTTGCCGATCCCGGTCCCCGCCTCCGCCAGCACCAGATTGGGCGAATCGCGCACCGCCCGCGGCGCGAACGCAGCCGTCGCCGCGGCGGCATAGGCGCGCTGCCCCGGCCGTTCCTCCGCGCCATGCCCGGTCAGGTCGTCGAGTCGCGCCTCGGCATCGCCGGGCTCGATCGCGATCGTCCGCGGCGCGGGGCGCGGGGCCTGCTCCTCCCATTCGGGCAGTTTCGAAAACAGCCAGCGTTCGTTGACCGCCGGCTTGGCCAGCCGTTCGGCGACCACGGGCGCCCAGGGCCAGCGTAACCGGTAAAGCGACTGCGCCGCGGTCCAGGCCCCCTCCCGCTCGGGCCAGTCGGCCGCGTCGGTCAGCGCCAGCATCGCCTCGGCCGCGCGCAACAGGAACGGCGCGACCTCGGCATCCTCGGTCGGCAGGTCGAGACCGGTGACGCGGGCGATGCCCTTCGGCGTCGGCACGGCGAACTGCGCCGGGCGCAGGAACGCATAGAGTTCGAGCAGGTCGAGCCCCGACAGATCGGCATAGCCCAGACGCTGGCCGATCAGCGCGGCGTTGAGCAGTATGACGGGCGTGTCGGCAGCGATCCGGATCGCTTCGCCACGCCCGATCCCGCGCGTCTCGCCACCCTGTGCGACCCAGATGCCGCCATGGCTGGCGTGAAGGGCGGGGTAGGCAAGCACGTTGCCGACCGTGCGCGATGCGGAACGAATTGGCAACCTCGCCGTGCCGAAAAGCGCAATACCGACTTGTACGTGGGTCTCGTCGGTGATGAGGAGCCGTCCCCGCCCTGCCGAACAGACGCTGAGTCGCGCACCGGGCAGCGTGGCAGGCGATGTTTATTCGGTGCAAATTTCAGCATCGGTCGGCGGACGAGCCAAGTCATTCCAATATTCTGACGATCGGTCGGCCGACACCTGTCCGAAACGGATCATGTTTGGTCCGTTACGGCGGGGACAGCGGATAGTCTTGGCCGGGGAGAGGGCCGATGAGCGAGTCGCTGGGGATCATCGATATCATCGTGCGCGAGGCGGTGGCATTTGCTGCGGTCGGCTTGCTGATCGGCGGCATCGATGACCTCCTGGTCGACATCGCATTCTTTTTCTGGAAAATCTGGCGCGGACCGTCGACCTTGCCGGGCATGCACGCGCTGCCCACGCCGTCGGAGCCCGGCCGGCTCGCGGTGTTCGTGCCGGCCTGGGACGAGGTGGCGGTAATCGGCGCGATGCTGTCGGCGGCGGTGGCGCGGTTCGACCATGACGATTACCGCATCTTCGTCGGCCTCTATCCGAACGACCGCGCGACGATCGACGCCGCGGCGCGCGTGGCCGCACGCGATCCGCGAATCCGCCTGGTCATTGGCCAGCGCGATGGGCCGACGACAAAGGCGGACTGCCTCAACACGCTCTGGCATGCGCTGCGCCGCGCCGACGATCGCGACCGGCGGCGGACCAAGGCGGTCGTGCTGCACGATGCGGAAGACGTTGTGCACCCGCTCGAACTGCGCGTGTTCGATTCGCTGATCGACCATTATGCCGTCGTGCAATTGCCCGTCCTGCCGCTCGTCAAGCGCGGCTCGCGGCTCGTGTCGGGGCATTATGCCGATGAGTTCGCCGAAGCGCATATGAAGCAGCTGGTCATCCGTACCGCGCTCGGTGCGGGGATGCCGCTGGCGGGGACGGGGTGTGCGATGTCCACCGCGATCCTCGGTACCGTGGCGGCGACCCGCGACGGCGATCCGTTCGACGCGTCCAGCCTGACCGAGGATTATGAGCTCGGGCTGCGGATCGCCCAGCTCGGCGGGGCCGGACGGTTTGCCCGCATCGTCGACGATGCGGGCGCGCTGATCGCGGTGCGGGCGTTCTTCCCGGCGACCTTCGACGCCGCCGTCCGGCAAAAGGCGCGCTGGATGACCGGGATCGCGCTGGCGGGCTGGGACCGGACCGGCTGGGCTCGTCCGCAGGCACTGGCCGATCACTGGATGCGGATGCGCGACCGGCGGGCGCCGCTCAGCATGGTCGTGCTGGCCGCCGCCTATGTCGGGCTGACCGCCTGGGTCCTGACGTTCCTGGTTCATGCGATGGTCCCCGCCGCGCAGGGCTGGCCGGCGATGCCGGTCGTCTGGCTGGCGGGGGCGAATATCGGGCTTCTCCTGTGGCGGCTCGGCATGCGGATGGCCTTCACCGCGCGCATCTACGGCTTGGCCGAGGCATTCTGGTCGCTGCCCCGCTTCGTCGTCGGCAATGTCATCAGCCTGATCGCCGCGCCGCGCGCCGTGGTCCGCTATATTGCGATGCTGCGCGGCGCGGCGCTGGTCTGGGACAAGACCCGGCATGAATTTCCCGATCTCCGATCGTCGGGAGGGTGAGCGGGGCGCGCACGCTGCGCCACGGGTGAAGGGCGGGCGGCCGCTCCGTTTTCTCGCGGCGGCGCTCGGCGGATGGGTCGCGATGCGGATCCTGGTGCTGTCGCCCTATGCGGCGGGGGTGCTGTCGCCCGGCGAATCTGGCAGCCTGCAGCGTCCCACTGTCGCGGCGGGGAGGCGGCACGATCGGCAAGCTTCGCCCGCAGCCCGCGCCGTGGGTATCGCCACTACCGACCATCGTCGCGCCACCGACGATGCGAACATCACTGCTGCCGCAGCCGACCGGCCCGACCGGCGTGTCACGCGTCGCGACCGCCCTACTGGACCATCGGGCATGGTGCCCACGCGTCGCGCAGCCATGCCCGCGCCGCGCCGGTGCTCGCCGCGGTCATCCTGACGCGCGTGCTCGCCCCGCTGACGTTCGCGCGAGGCACGCCGCAGATCGTGACGTCGAATTCACTATGGACGTCCAGCCCGACCTTGCGCCCGACCGGCAGGGCCGGATCGCGATGCTCCCGCCGCTCGGTCCGGCTGCGATCGGCGCGACCCGTGCAACTTCGCACGCGCCGCTGAGCGTCAGCGGCTGGCTGCTCGCGCGCGGTGGCGCGTCGGGTACGGTATCGGGGGGGCAATTGGGCGCATCGCAGGCGGGGGTGCGGGCCGTCC
>NZ_JRVI01000024.1:0-26402 GCF_000783375.1 Sphingomonas sp. Ant20 | reverse complement strand
CGGCCCGACACTTTCTGGTGTCGTAGGCGCCATCACCCCCGACGATCGTAATCCGTTCGTCCGTCGGGATTTGCGCCAGCAGATCCGGCAGTGTCGCGGCGTCGCCAATCGCATTGGTTGTGACCTCGATGGCCCGGATCTCCAGGGTTTCGGCGTCGATCCCAAGGTGAACCTTACGCCACTGGCGACGGTAGGAAGCGCCGTGCTTGCGCGTCTTCCATTCGCCTTCGCCCATCATCTTGATCCCGGTACTGTCGACCAGCAAATGCAGACCACCCGTACTGGCGCGACCATCAAGTGACACCGCCAATGTCTTCTGCCGACGGCATAGCGTCGTGTAATCCGGCACCGGCCAATCCAGCTTTGCCAGCTTCAGCAGGCTGGCAACCAGTCCCGTCACCTGCCGTAGCGGCAGTCCGAACACTATCTTCAGCGTCAGGCAAACCCTGATCGCGCTGTCCGAAAACCGCATCGGCCGACCTCGACGACCAATCGGGGGCTGCCAGCCAATCCATGCCCCGGGTCAAACCAGACCTCCAGCGACCCGCGGCGCTTCAGCGCTGCGTTATACTCGCTCCAGTTCGTCGTGCGGTACTTCGGCATGGTCGGTTTTGGCATCCATCCCACCTACGCTTCCTGACCCTCACAGGGAATCCCAACGCCCTTTGTGCAACAAAGCCCCTCCAGCCAGAACCATGGCACGTCGCGGTCGTGCGGCCGCATATCACCACCGCCTGCCGTCCGTGACGTCGAACGGCTCGACCGGCGTCACCTCGGTTTCGACGCCCGCACGCCGGGATCGATCGTGTCGTAGACGATCCCCTCGGTCAGATGGAAGCGGATCCACTGGACGATCCCGTGCACCCGACCTGCGGTCGCGTGGACCGTGACGGCGTTGCGCGCCGCGGGGATCGGCGGGCCGGTAAAGTCCATGTCGAAGATCGCGACGCCATTCGAGCGAAGGTCGATCGCCCCCCGGTCCGGCGTATCATGGCTGACCGCGAGCTGGTTGAACGGGGTCATGTCGAAGCCGTCGACGATGCCCATCGCATAATCGGCGGGGCGGCGATGGGTGGCGAGCCCGACCATGATCTCGGCCCGGTACGGCATGATCACCGCGTCCGGCGTAAGCAGGCGCGCGCGCGCATCCTCGACCGTCCTCAGTCCACCCGCACCGATCAGGTTGTTCGCGAGATTATCCCACAGCAGTACATTGGCGCGCGCGGCCAGATCGACCCCGATCTGCAGATCGCGCGCGTCCTTCGGGACGATCGTCACGCGGTCCGCATAGCCGTTTTTGGCGACGACCGCGGATGCGGCCGCTGCAACCACGGAATCCCGCTCGCAGGCGATGACGCGCGCGGCACCGGCCCGGGCCGCGATCATCGCGAAGAGGCCGGTCCCGGCGCCGATATCGAGCAGCGTCGCGTCGGCCGGCATCACGCTGCGCAGCGCCTCGGCATAGAGCGCGTGGCGATCATCGTCCTGCACCATCGTGAAATACCATTTGCCGACCCCGGCCGATCGAATCCGGCGCGCCTGTGCTGCGATCTCGCGATCATCGGGGGCGAGCGCCACCGCAGCGTCGCACAACCGTCGCGCGGTTTGCGTCAGGCCGCGGGGCAGCAGGAGAGTCAGGGCCAGCGCGACCATCGCATCGGGCCGGCCGTCGACAGCCGCGATCAGCCGCTGAATACCCGGATCGAGACGATCGTCCGCGGTCATCAATAATTGCTCCCGGCGGTCCGACGCATGTGGCTGGCCAGTGCGACGGCGTGCAGCAGATTCTCGCGATAGGCGATCTCATAGGCGATATCCGTCCAAAGCGGTGAATCGGCGGGCGGCATGTCGTCGACCAGCTTCTGGAGCCGGTCGACATCCATCGTCCCGGCGGTCTGATCGAACATCTTCATCCGGTCGATCTCGTCGCGCAGCCGGTCGCGCGAGGCGACGAGCGCGACGGGCCAGTCGGCGCCCTGATAGCCGCGCAGCCGGGTATCGAGCACGCTCGGCGGTGCCTTGCCCCGCATGGCCCCGCGCAGGATCGCGCGGGGCTCGCCGCCCCAGGCCCAGCGTTCGACCGGCACGCGCAGCGCCCATTCGACGAGGCGTCGGTCGGCAAGCGGATCGCGGACGTCGATCCTGAACTCCGCCAGCATTGCCTTGAAAAAACTGCCGTCCTCATTGCCGGCCACCATGCGCAGATTGGCGCCGACAGGATCGGTGCCGTACCGCATCGCGTCGGACAGGTCCGCCGCATGCGCCGGGTCGATCGTCGGGTTCTCCGCGGCGATGCGCGCCTCGACCCGGGCGAGCGTCTCAGGGAGCAGCGGGATGGCGGTGGCGACCGACGGCATCACGATGCCCCGGGCGCGCATCACCCGTTTCCACAGCGATACGGGCAACAACGGGCCGATCGTGTTCCAGCCGACGCCCGGCCAGCGCATCCACCCCGACCGGACCAGCCCCCGGCCGAGCCGCGCCCAGGCGAGCAACCGTCCGCGTCGCGCCAGCGACGGCAGCGCCGCGACGCCCGATGCGCTGATCGAAAGATTGCCCATCGTGCCCTCGAGCAGGACCCGGATGCCGCGGCGCTGTACCGCTGCGTTGATCGCGTCGACCCACACCATGTTGCACAGATTGGGGATCGGCTCGGGATAGAGATCGACGGTGCGGTCGAGCGCCGCGAGCGTCGGAGCATCGCTGCGGATCACGACATGTTCGACATTGGGATACATCGCCGCGGTTTCGGCAGCGAGCGCGCTTTCGTCGGAGAAATGATGCGTCTGGTAGGTCTGCGGCGTGTGATGCGGGGCCGCGGTATAGGCGACAATCCGCTTCGGCGTATCCGCGAGAAGCCGCGCCGCCGTCACGACGACCGTCGTCGAATCGAACCCGCCCGAGAGATGCGCGGCGATCTCGTCGCCCGCGCCGCGCAGCGTCGCCGTGACCGCGGCGTCGAGCCGGGTGAGCATCTGGGTCTCATAGTCGCGCTGCGTCTGGCGTCGCAACGGCGTCAGATCAGGTTTCCAATAGGCGTGCGTCGTCGCCCCTTGTGCGGTGAATACGCCATAATATCCCGGCATGATGCGCGAGATACCGGCCATCGGCGTGCGATCCGGCGAAAGCGGCGCGCGGCGGAACAGGCGTAGATATTGGTCCTCGTCCGCCGCGCGTGGGACGATGCCGAGCGCGTGCAGCGCGTCGGGCATCGAGGCAAAGGCGAGCGTGCCGTCCTCGGCGCGCAGATAATAAAGCGGGCGTTTGCCGATGAAGTCGCGCGCGAGCAGCAGCCGCTGGTCCTGCGTGTCCCAGGCGGCGATCGCGAACCAGCCATAGAGGCGGTCGAACGCGCCCTCGCCCCAATGTTCGAGCGCATCGGCGACCAGCATCGCATCGGACAGTGCCGCTGCCGACCCGCCCGAATGGCCGAGTTCGCGTTCCAGCTCCGCACGCTCGGTAAGATGCACGTCCGCGACCACTGCATAGCGGCGGTCGCGGGCATGGATCGGGGCGACGAACCGGTCCTCGTCGAGCAGGAAGGTGTGACGCGCGCCCAGCGCGATCGTCCCCCCCCGCCAGATTTCGTGCGCGTCGCGGCCATAGCGGGCCAGCACCGTACCCATGCGGTCGGCATCGGCATCGACGTCCCGGTCGGACCAGTGCGTCAGGCCATAGATCGCTGTCACGCCATGCGCTCCCGATCGATGCGCGTGCCTCCGCGGATCAGGCGGATATCGCCAACTCCGCCGCGAGCAGTTCGAGGATCAGATCGAGCGTCTGCTCCTCGGCGGTCGCCTGGTCGACGTCATATTCGTCCACGAGAATCGCGCTGATCGCTCGCGCGGACATGGGGGCATCGATCAGGCCCCAGATGCGCGTACCGACCTCGTTGAGGCCGTAGCAAACGCCCTTATTGATATCGAGCGCGACCAGTTGCCCGTCAATCTCCGCCGTTGCCGCCGATGTGCTGCGGCGGACCGGCGTATCCAAATCTGCACGAGCCAAACAGAATTCCCATGCTTCTTGAAGCGTTTCGCAGGCCGTCCGCGGAGGCGGCGCGCCTGGCGGGCCGATCGATGCCCAACAAAAAAATCGCGCGGCATTACCGCCGCGCGATTTCCCGTGCCTGTTCAGGACTGAAGATCAGGATGGGCCCATCTGACGACGAAACTGGTCGCGGTTATAGGGCTGTCCAGCATTCTCGGCATCTGCTGCGTCCATGCGAACAAGTGCAGGGCGCTGCCATGTCTTGCGAGTCTTGACCATATCGATACCCCTTGTAGCATTTGCTGTATCGGCGGCATGTCGATCAGCTTCCGGCTTTCGCAATAATTGCATAAACGGCCCAAAAGGCGTGAATAGTTTTCCTTACCATTTATGAATTCGCGGCTCGTATGAATGATCGTGGCGACTTGTTACCCGTCAACCAACCGGATTTGCTTGAAGAATCACGGTGACGTGATCGAGCGGCGGTGAAAGACGGCGAAATCATGCATCGTCATTATCGAACCGGAGCGCGAGTTCAGCGTGGTTCGGAGCCGGGGGACCGCACATTCAAGGGCGCGGCACCGCTATGATCGTGACTGGGTTCCCGAGGTCAACGCGCCCCGGTGCGCTTCGTCGACCCACCGGGACTGTGGAATCAAGACGGGCCCATCTGGCGGTGATAATAGTCCCGATTATACATCAGTGATGCGCTCTCGGCATCGGCGGCATCCATGCGAACAAGTACTGGACGCTGCCATGTCTTGCGATGCTGTGTCATGACTAATTCCCAAAGATCGTGTTTCAATGCGGTTTAAGCTAATACTTCTTGTTGCCCGGTCGTCGCACAGATCATCGGAATCATCGCAACCGTTTTGCTTACAATGGCAGCATTGCGTCCCTTATTGGGTCATCTTCACGCCGAGTAGATGGGCTTCGGCAAGGGCGGCATCTTCGATGACGTTCTGCAGCCCCCATCGTCGATTGAATCGGAAAAGGGGAACGCTACGGATCAGCGCCATCGATTCGGCCAGATAGCCCGGCGCGCGGCCAAGGAGGTCGGCGATGCGGCGGCGATAGATGTTTGCCGTCACCGCATTGGCAGCCTCGAGCCCCTGCAGACGGTGGATGCCCGGCGGCGCATCCTCGTCGGCCTGACGCAGATGATAGATGGCGGCGACGGGATAGCGGCGATCCTCGGCGGCGCGCGACATCGCGACCTCGAACTTGTCCTCATACCAGGGAATGCGGGTGACCTCCGCGCCTTCGCGGCCGAGTGCCGTGAGCGATTCGATCCAGAGCTTGAGCCGTGGGATTCCCGGGGTGGCCGAAAACCGGCCCTCCGCATCCGCTGCGATCGCACACAGATCGTCGGTGAGGAGGGGATAGCCGCGCGCTTCGAACACCGCGGCCAGCGTCGACTTGCCTGCGCCGGAATCCCCGCAGAACAGATAGGCCCTGTCGTCATGGACGATCGCGTTGCAATGCAGCGGCAGCAGCGCGCGCTGATGGAGCAGCGCCCCCAGCGCGGTCCCCAGGAGATAGGGTGGCATGTGTTCCGCCGGGATGCCGGCCCGCGCCTCGTAGATGATGCGCGCACCCCCCGTCACGTCGAACCAGCCGCACTCGGGCACGGACAAGCGCAACGAGTCGGCGTTGATCTCGACCCGCATATCGTCGACGGCGACCCCCGGATCGGGGCGTGCCGGGGTGCCGCGTCGGATATCGACATCGGGCTGCTGTGCCGCGATGCGGTTCGCGGCAAGCGACCCGAGCGGGATGTCCGAGCGAAACACCAGTCCGAACGCGCGATAGAAATTCACGATGCCCCCTGCGTCTGTCCGGCGTGCGGCGCCGCGGCGGTCGCATCGTCGCGCTCGACCGCGACCAGCCGCGATCGCATCGTTTCGAACGATCCCTGTGCAACGACGCGCCCGGCATCGAACAGGAGGATCCGGTCACACCGGCGTAGGCTTTCGAGCCGGTGCGCGATCATCAGGATGGTCGTGTCGGGACACGCCTCGCGCAGCCGGTGAAGAATGATCTGTTCACCATCGATGTCGATCGCGTTGGTGGCCTCGTCGAGGATCAGCAATTGCGGATCGCGCAACACCGCGCGGGCGAGTGCTAGCCGCTGGCGTTCGCCCCCGGAGATCAGGCTGCCGCGTTCGCCGACCCAGGTGGCGAGCCCCTCGGGCAGTCGTGCGAGCAGGTCGTCCGCGTCGGCGATCCATAGCGCCCGTGCGATCGCCGCATCGCTCGCGCCCGGGTTGGACCAGAGCAGGTTCTCGCGAATGCTCGCATGGCGCATGAACGGATCCTGCGCGACATAGGCGAGCCGGTCGCGCCAGGCGCTGTGGTTCGCCAGCGTGACGGGGGTGCCGTTGAGCAGGATGCGCCCAGCCTGCGGGTGGTAGAGGCCGACGAGCAGGTCC
Organism: Sphingomonas sp. Ant20; assembly: GCF_000783375.1. NCBI lineage: Bacteria > Pseudomonadati > Pseudomonadota > Alphaproteobacteria > Sphingomonadales > Sphingomonadaceae > Sphingomonas > Sphingomonas sp. Ant20. The sequence goes on along the minus strand of NZ_JRVI01000024.1, from coordinate 19,980 downwards.
GCGAAACTGGTCTTGCCCGCGCCCGATCGCCCCGCCACGCCCAGAAACTCGCCGCGCCGGAGTTCCAGATCGAGCGCGTCGACGCCGGAACCCGCGCCGTCGGCCCCGCGCGGGTGACGATAGCCGACCCGGTCGAACGACAGGACCTCCAGCGCCGGCAGGATCGCGTCGGTCGCAAGACCGCGATCGCTGGCGAGTTCGGCCTCCAGCTCGCGAATCTGCGCATAGGCCGGCAGCGCGCGAACGACCTCGAGCGCCTGGGTCTGCAGCGCCTGCGCTGGTCCGGCCATCCGCGACAGGATCAGCAGCAGCGCGACCAGCGTCGGGACGGGGACTGCGACCACGCCCAGTCCGATCCCGGCGATCCCGCCCGCCATCACGATGCCCGCCACCGTCATGCGGAGCCGCGATCGGTTTTCCCGCGCGACGAAGGTCAGCTCGGCCTGGACCGAGTCGGTCATGGCGTTCGAAAAATCGGCGACGAACCGGGGGGCCAGGTTCTGGCTCATCGCGAGCTTGAGGGCCCCGAGAAACTGGCCGACTTCGTTCACCATCATCAGATTGGCATCGGTCACGCTGTCGCCGACCTGTCTGGCGGCGCGGAACAAGGGGGCACTGAGCAGCGCGCCCGTCGCGACGAACAGGACCGCGAGCAGCGTGAGCAGCGGGCTGAGCAGCATCGAGATGGTCAGCTGCACCGTCAATGTGATCGCCGCCACGATGGACTGGACGAGCCCGATCGCAGCTTGGCCGAGCCGCTGGATGTCGCTTCCGAGGATACGATTGACCCGGGCATGCCGCAGCCCGACGATCGCACTCCAGGGTGCTGCCCCCAGGCGTTCGATCAGCCTGATCTGCAGCGAGGACAGGAATTCCAGCTCCAGCCGGATGACCGCGCTCTGCCGGATCGAGATCAGCGCGGCGCGCACGAGCATGAGCACGGCAAAGGCCGAGAGCACGAGCGTGATCTGCTCCGGGCGGCTGTCGAGATGCAGCCGGGCGAGCAGTGTGGACCAGTGTCCGCGAGCGCCCGTCCCCCCGGCAATCTGGAGAAGTGGAATGATGAGGACGAGGCCAAGCGCCTCGACCAGGCCGGCAATCGCGACGAGCAGGCCCGTCGCGAGCGACGCGCGCGGCTTGAACAGGCAGAATGCGATGACGAAGGCCCGTGCTTCCTGCCAATTCACAAGGTCATGCCCGTACCGTCGTGATGCGCAGCGCGATCCCAGAAGCGGCGTTACAGGCCGTCGGATCGATCCTGGCGATGTCATGCCGATGCGCGTCGATCGGGGAGCTTGGGGTATCTGTCATCGGCACACCATATAGTCTTTCCGCCTAAGGCAGTGTGCAATGATCAGCAATGACGCGGGTCATTATTGGACGTTTCAGCGTTAATATCTGAGGTTATTGTTTAAGAAAACAAATGTTGATTTGCTAAGCATCTGTATAATGGCATTTGTTAGGGGGTTAACTGCAAAAATGATGATGCCGGACTGCGCTGATAATCTTGTGTTAAGAGCCGCGACTTATACGGCCCTTAACCTGGAGGACCGATGTCACTCACCGCAACCATGCAGATCATGCCCATCGATGCGCTGACGATGCGCGAAAGCCGTGCCACACGGCGCGTCGTCTCCGCCGACAGCACATTACGGCTCATGCCTGGTGTCGCGCATGACGTGATCGTCGAGGATTTCTCGACGACAGGGTGCCGTCTGCGGTCCTCGATCCCGATGACTGTGGGGACGCGTCTGCGTCTCGCACTGAGCGGCGGCGGCGCTACCGTCGAGGCAGACGTCGTCCGTCTCGCACCTGGCGGCTATGGATGTGTCTTCGCGGTGCCCATTCCAGAAGAGACGTTCGCAAAGGCCTTTTCCGGCCAGACGATCGTCCACGCGATGTTCGAAAAGGACCCGGCGGCGCACGATGCACCCGTGTCTGAGTCCGTGCCCGACATCACACCCTGGCCGCGACCCGTGCGCGCCGTCGTCATGGTCGGGTGCGGGGTCGGTGCCTGGGTGCTGCTCGGACTGGTCGTTGGCTGGCTCTGACCACCAATTCCGAGATATCAGTACTTAGATCAGCAAAACTGCTGTTTGCCAGTAGTTTGGCAGTCTTATTATTCAGCAGTACTGCAAGAATACGATATTCAAGCCAAAAAATGCCGACTTCATCCATTTTAGACTCATCTGTTCTACAAGTGGGGTAGGAAAAGTGCGGCGACTCGTCGTGAGGGCGACGGGCATGTTTGGCGCGGGGGGCGTTCGAATGCAGGCGAAACTAGCGGTCGGTCTGGCAGCGGCGACGTTGTTGTACGGGGTCACGGCATTTGCGATCGGCGCGAGCGGCGCATCTGTGTCCGACCCGGCGATCACGGTCGTCTCGACATCCGCGACGGCGTCTCAACCGGCAAGTGGCCAGCAGGCCCCAGGCGTGACGACCGGCACTGCGGCGACGAGCGCTCTGCCGAGCGAGACCGGGTTCGCGTTCGGCGTGCAGACCCATTTCAGCCAGGGATGGAGCCCCGCGTGGCTCGATCTAACGACGCCGCTCGCGACCAAATCCGTGCGCGATACGGTCAACTGGGCCAGTGTCGAGCGGACGGCGGGCGTGTACGACTTTTCCGGTACCCCGGTTCAGACGCTCGCCACATTTTGCGGACGCGGCGGTGCGCTGACGCTCACGATCACGCCGAAGAACGCGCTCTACGACGGCGGGCGGATGGTGTCGTCGGCGGCGGGCCGCACCGCCTATGCGAATTATATCGCCGCGCTGCTGACGCGGTTCGGATCCTGTGTCGTGGCGATCGAGGTCGGCAACGAAGTCAACAGTGCCGGCGCGCTCGATTATCCGGCCGGCGTCGACAAGTTCCGCGCCTATGTCGACATGCTGCGGGTCCTCTATGCCCGGGTGAAGCCCGCCAACCCGCAGGTCGCGATCCTCGGCGGATCGACCAACGTGATCGGGACGGGGTTCCTGACCTCGCTGTTCGCGATCGGCATGCTCGACGTGATCGACGGCGTCGCGGTCCATCCCTATCGCCCCGATGCGGAGGGGATTGATTTCGAGATCGCCAATCTCAACGCCGCCATGAGCCGCTACGGGACGCCAAAGCCGATCTGGGCAACCGAATTCAGCTTCGGATATGCCGATACGCGGCGCGCCTCGGCCGGTTTGGTGAAATCGGTCGTCGAGCTCTATGCCGCCGGCGTCCGGCATGCGTCCTGGTACGCGCTCGTCGAACAGACTCATTTTCCGTATATGGGGCTGTTTACCGGATCGCTGATCAAGCCGCAGGGCAGGGCCTATCGCAACGTCATCGATTCGCTGTTGCCATACGGTCAGCCGGTGCGGGTCGATACCGGGGACCAGCCGTTCAACCTCTACCGGATCGGTGCCGATCGCTGGGTCGTATGGGGGCTGCGCGGCACGATCAGCTTCACCGGCGGTGTTGTTCGCGACATGTACGGGGTGGCCTTGCCTGCTGGCCCGGTCAAGATCGGATCCGAGCCGCTGATCGTCAGCGGGGCCACCGGCTATACGATCACCGCGTCGCAGGTCGTTGCCGACACGATGCTGCAATATGGCAGCGGATCCTGGAGCTACTGGCGTCGCGACAAGGCGAATGTCGATACCCGGCTCGGCGTGTTCGACACCGATTTCGCGAGCCATTTCGGCGATCGCTGGTCCAAGCCGCTGCGCATCAACAATACCACCGCCGCACCGGCAGGCGATGGCGCGAACCCGATCCGCGCGGTGATCCGCTATACCGCGCCGCGCGCGATGCAGGTCGAACTGTCCGCCTGTTTCAGCAAGGCAAATACGGGCGACGGCGTCGATTACCGCATCACCCGCAATGGCGTGACCGTCGCCTCGGGAATCGTCGTCGACACCGCCACGGTCAACGGGGTCAAGTTCGGCCTCGAAATCGGCGATAAGGTCGATCTCGTGTTCGGCCCCAACCAGACCTATGGCAGCGACTCCTTCTTCTACCGCGCCACGCTGAGCAACCGTGGCCAGGGCACGACGGTGGTCTGCCCCACGGCGTGAACCGAACCGGCCCCGGCACTGCGCCCGGTGCCGTGCGCGCTCAGGCGTTGGCGGCGCGGGTGAGGCTGAGGAACACGTCCTCGAGATCGGGTTCCTTGGTCGAGACGTCGACGATCCCGAAACCGCCCGACTGGACCGCGGCGAGGACTTCGCCGGCGTTCACGCGGTCCTTGGCATAAGTGATTTCGAGCGTGCGCGTGCCCTTGAGCGCGATCTTCTGGAAGCAGGCGTTCGCCGGGACCATGCCGACGTCGCGGTCGACGGTGACGGCGACGATCTTTTCCTGCGCCTTGCCGACGAGTTCGCGGGTCGGCTCGTTGGCGATCAGGCGGCCGTTGTTGATGATCGCGATCCGGTCGCAGAGCTCTTCGGCTTCCTCAAGATAATGCGTCGTCAGAATCACCGTGACGCCCGCTGCATTCAGGCTGCGGACATAGGTCCAGAGCTGCTGGCGCAGTTCGATGTCGACGCCCGCGGTCGGCTCGTCGAGGACGAGGACGGGGGGCGAATGGACCATCGCCTTGGCCACCATCAACCGGCGTTTCATGCCGCCCGACAGCGTGCGGGCATAGGCGTGCGCCTTGTCCTCCAGATGCACCGCGCGGAGCAGTTCCATCGTCCGGCGCTTCGCCTTGGGCACGCCGTAGAGCCCGGCCTGGATCTCGAGCGTCTCGAACGGCGAGAAGAAGGGATCGAACAGGATCTCCTGGTTGACGATGCCGATCGACGCCTTGGCGTTGCGCGGGTGGCCGTCAATGTCGAAGCCCCAGATCGCGGCGCTGCCGTCGGTCTTGTTGACGAGCCCCGCCAGGATGTTGATCAGCGTCGACTTGCCCGCACCGTTCGGGCCGAGCAGCCCGAAGATCTGGCCGCGCGGGACGTCGAACGTCACCCCGTCCAGCGCGCGCTTGGGTTCCGCCGTGCCAACGGGGGGCGTAGGTCTTGCAGAGATTGGTGATGGCGATCGCGGCTTCGGTCATCGCTGCGGCATAGCGGGACGGGAAGGGCGGGTCATCCCCTCGGGGGTCGCAAAGAAGATTTGTTCGCGCGGAGGCGCGGAGGCGCGGAGATGTCGCATCCAGCCTGTCGGTCGGGAGACCCACTTTCTGTTCCGCCGCATCTGATGTGAAGGTCGCTTCGCGACAAGCGCAACACCTCCGCGCCTCCGCGTGAACAAATCCTTCCTTCCTATCACCACCGAAGAACCAATTGCCCGCCCCGCCCGCGCTTGCTATCGCGCCGCCATGCATCCGCCGCTCGAAACCACCCGCGTCACCCACGCCCGCGTCGCCTGCGATGGCGCCACCGACATTCCCGGCGGTGCAGCGCTCGGCCATCCGCGCGTGTGGCTGCAGATCGACGAGACCGGCTATGTCGATTGCGGCTATTGCGATCGGCGCTTTATCCTGGTCGGCGGGGCCGCCGATGGCGCGGACCAGTCGACATTGCGTGACCATGGGGATGGCGCAGGGCGCTAAGCCGCTTATATCTATCGGATGACGATAGCTGCAGACCCCCGCTCGTTCCTCTACCGCGACACGCTCGACCCCGAGCAGGCGCAGGCGCTGACCGCCAAGGCGCTCGCCAAGGCCGATGACGGCGAACTCTATCTCCAGTACCGCAAGGCGGAGGCGTTCGGCTTCGACGACGGCCGGCTGAAGACCGCCTCCTATGACACGAGCTCGGGCTTCGGCCTGCGCGCGGTGTCGGGCGAGATGACCGCGTTCGCGCATTCGAACGAGATGACCCCCGCCGCGATCCGCCGCGCCGCGGAGACGATGGCGCTGATCGAGCCGGGCGTCGCCGCCAAGGCCGGCCCGCCCCAGGGCACCAACCGCCACCGCTACACCGCCGCAGATCCGCTCGACCTCGTGCCGTTCGCGGACAAGGTGAACCTCTGCCAGACGATCGACGCCGCCGCGCGAGCACGCGATCCGCGCGTGGCGCAGGTGTCGGTCAGCCTGTCGGGGACATGGTCGGTCGTCGAGATCGTCCGCGCCGATGGCTTCATCGCGACCGACGTGCGGCCGCTGGTGCGGCTTAACGTCTCGATCGTCGCCGAGCAGAATGGCCGCCGCGAGACGGGCAGCTACGGTATCGGCGGTCGCTATCTCTATACCGACCTCTTCCAGCCCGAGACGTACAACCGTGCGATCGACGAGGCGCTGTCGCAGGCGCTGGTCAATCTCGAGTCGATCGCGGCGCCCGCCGGCGAGATGACCGTGCTGCTCGGCAATGGCTGGCCCGGCATCCTGCTGCACGAGGCGATCGGCCACGGGCTCGAGGGCGATTTCAACCGCAAGGGCACGTCGGCGTTTTCGGGCCGCATCGGCGAGCGCGTCGCGGCCGAGGGCGTGACCGTGGTCGACGACGGATCGCTCCAGGATGGCCGCGGCTCGCTGACGATCGACGACGAGGGTACGCCGACGCGTGAGACCGTGCTGATCGAGGACGGGATCCTCAAGGGCTATATGCAGGACAGGCTCAACGCGCGGCTGATGGGGGTCGAGGCGACCGGCAATGGCCGCCGCGAAAGCTATGCGCACGCGCCGATGCCGCGGATGACCAACACCTTCATGAAGGCGGGCAACGACGATCCCGCCGAGCTGCTGAGCCGCGTCAAGAAGGGCATCTTCGCCAAGGCGTTCGGCGGCGGGCAGGTCGACATCGTGTCGGGCAAATTTGTGTTCAGTTGCACCGAGGCGTATCTGGTCGAGGACGGCAAGCTCGGCGCGCCGATCAAGGGCGCGACGCTGATCGGCGACGGCCCCAGCTCGCTGACCAAGGTGCGCGGGATCGGCAACGACTTCGCGCTCGACGAGGGCATCGGCATGTGCGGCAAGGGCGGGCAGTCGGTGCCGGCGGGCGTCGGGCAGCCGACGCTGCTGGTCGACGGCCTGACGGTCGGTGGTACGGCGGCGCAGTAACGGGCGCCGCCGTTCAGCGGCGTCCTAGTCCTCGATCCCGAAGTTCAATCCGCGCGAGACATTGGGGTCCACGACCGCGACCACGAAATAGGCGCCGAACTGCTTCACGCGCTGCAGCCAACCGGTCTTTGCCTTGTAGAGCGCCGGCGTGATCTCGGTCGAGGCGGCGATTTCGGCGTCGACATAGCGGCGAACATTCGCAGCGAAGTCGACATCCTCGATCCGGATCATCAGCTCCATGTTGATGAACAGGCTGCGCATGTCGAAATTGGCGGAGCCGATATGGACCGCGTCGTCGATGACATACAATTTGGTGTGCAGCTTGGTCGGCTGATATTCGAAGACGTGCACGCCCTTGCGCAACAGTCCGGCATAAGTGAACCGCGCGGCGGCGATCGTCGCGTTGTTGTCCGATTTCGCGGCGGTGACGATGCGCACGCGGTCGGTGCGACGCCCGGCACGATCCAGCCTGCGCAACATCGTCGGGCTCGGGGTGAAATAGCCGGCGATGATGTCGATCCGCGTCGCGCGGCGCATGTCGTCGCGGACCGCCCGCGCCCAGGGTGACAGCCGCCGCGTCGGTCCGCCGATCAGCCAGCGTGTCGGCCCCTGCGTCTCGCTATAGCGGCGCAGCGCATGGTTCAGTTTGCGCAGTTTGCCCTTGGGCTGGTGGATCCAGCTGCTCAACGCATCGAAATAGCCCGTCAGCCGCCCCGCGGCTGGGCCTTCGATCAGCAGGCCGAGATCGCGCCAGGCATTGTCGGCAACGGTGCCGAAATAGTCATCCTCGACGTTGAAGCCGCCGACGATGATCCGCGCGTCGTCCCGTTCGCCGTCCGCCAGCGCGAGCTTCTGGTGATTGCGCAGCAGATATCGCCGGCCGAATCGCGCGGAGAACCGGCACACCGCGATTCCCGCCGCTTCGAGCGGGTCGAAGAAATCGGCGCTCGCTGCATCGTCGCTGCCGAAGCCGTCGACGATCAGCGCGACCGTCACGCCGCGTTTCGCCGCCGCGATCATTGCCGCGTTCACGCGCTGGCCGGCATCGTCGTCGGCATAGATGTAATAGAGGATGCGCAGCGACTGCCGCGCGCCGTCGATCAGCCCGATCAGTGCCGTCAGGCGTTCGGGGCCCGCCTCGAGTAGGGTCAGCCGGTTGCCATCGACGGTGAAGACCGACTCCGCCGCCTGCGGGGTCGTGGTGCGGTCGAGCTCGGGGGCGGGCATGGTCATGGCCGGGGGTAGTGGACATAGCATCGGGCCGATGCAACCTTGCGGCGGGGCGACTCGGGGTAGCGCCGGACACCCAACCGGCAAAATCTTGACTTTGTGGCGCGGTGTGGGTAGGCGCCTGTGTTCTCCCTATCGGTGTTTGTTGCGAAGGAAGCGTCATGGCGCGCGTTACCGTCGAAGATTGTGTCGACAAGATCCCCAACCGGTTCGACCTGGTGCTGTTCGCAGCGCAGCGTGCGCGGCAGATCTCGGGCGGCGCCGAACTGACGCTCGACCGCGATCGCGACAAGAACCCGGTGGTCGCGCTGCGCGAGATCGCCGACGAGAACGTCAAGCCGGCGCATCTCAAGGAATCGGTCATTCAGGGCCTGCAGAAGGTTCGTGTCGACGATGACGACGAGGTCGATGCCGTCGGCAGCCTCGCGGCATCGGCCGAGGCGCTGCGCCTCACCGCCGCCGCCCCGCCGCGCAACCAGAATCTGGGTGCCGATTACGAGGGTTGATCGCACGGACGTGGTGCGGCGCTAGCCGGGCCATGTCGTGATCTGACCCTGATCGGTTTCCGGCGAACGATGCTTCGGCATCGCTTGGTTGGGGTGATTGAAAGGCTCGTGGACCTGAAGGTCCGCGGGCCTTTTTCTTTGCGGGTGTCGTTGGGGGTGAGGCGGGGGGTAACGGGGGCGGTTCGCATTCGCCGTCCCGATGGCCACCGGTCGCAACCCTCATACCGGTCGCCACCCCGACACCGGTCGCCATCCCACACCGTGCGTCACCGCCCGCACCGTGCGTCACCGCCCGCACCGTGCGTCACCGCCCGCACCGTTCGCCACCCCCCACACCGTTCGCCCTGAGCGTAGTCGAAGGGCATGGGACTCAAGGTGCTTCGACTACGCTCAGCACGAACGGGGTAGGCCGGGTCGATCGGTGGATCAGCGCTCCCGATCGACCGATCGCCCCTTGAACCCCTGCGCCACTACGAACCACTCGACCGAGCCCTTGCGGCTCGCCGGCGGCTTGGCGTGCTTCACGCTGGTGAAGTTGCGCTTCATCTCGGCGACCAGCGCGGAATCTGCGCCGCCCGCGAACACCTTCGACACGAAGGTCCCGCCCTTTTCCAGCACGTCACAGGCGAAATCGAGTGCCGCCTCGACCAGCGCCATCGTCCGAAGCGCATCGGTCTGCGGATGGCCGACGGTGTTCGCCGCCATGTCCGACAGCACCAGGTCGGGCGCGCCGCCGAGCGCGTCGATCAGCATCGCGGGCGCCGCGTCGTCCATGAAATCCATCTGGAAGATCGTCACACCGTCGATCGGATCGACCGGCAGCAGGTCGATGCCGACCACCGCCGCCTTGGGCAGACGGCGCTTGATCACCTGGGCCCAGCCACCCGGCGCGATGCCGAGATCGATGACGCGCTTCGACCCCTTGATGACCTCGAACCGTTCGTCGAGCTCGGTCAGCTTGTACGCCGCGCGGCTGCGATAGCCCTCCGCCTTGGCGCGCTTGACGTACGGGTCGTTCAGCTGGCGTTCGAGCCAGCGCGTCGACTGCGCGGTCCGCTTGCGTGCGGTGAGGACGCGGGTGTGCCCGCCCGAGCCGCCGCGACTCATGGCCTGGGGCTCCCCATCAGGCGGCGCAATATGCCCTCGCGAATGCCGCGGTCGGCGATGCCGAGCCGTTCGGCGGGCCAGATGTCCATGATCGTCTCCAATATCGCGCAGCCCGCGACCACCAGGTCGGCACGCTCGTTTCCGATGCAGGCGAGCTTTGCCCGCTCCTCGATCGCCATGTGCGACAGGTCCGCGCTGATCCGCCGCATCGCGCTGGCGGGCACGATCAGCCCGTCGACTTCCGACCGGTCGTAATGGCTGAGCCCCAGATGCACACTGCCCAGCGTCGTCACGGTGCCGCTGGTACCAAGCAGCCGGGGGCGCTCGACGTTGAGCGGCAGCCGCGCGGCGAACGGCGCGATGCTGTCCGCGACGACTTGGCGCATCCGTGCATAGGCCGCGCGTCGGCCCGCCTCGCCCTTGCCGCCGCCCGCATGTTCGGTCAGCGACACGACGCCCCAGGGGGCGGAATGCCAGTCGAGCACGGTCGGGATCGGCGTCGACGTATCGACCAGCACAAGCTCGGTCGAACCGCCGCCGATGTCGAAGATCAGTGCGGGGTCGTTGCCGGGTTCGATCAGCGCATGGCAGCCGAGCACGGCCAGCCGCGCCTCTTCCTCCGCGGTGATAATGTCGAGATGGATACCCGTCTCGGCAAGCGCGCGGGCGATGAAGGCGGGGCCGTTGCGCGCCTGGCGACAGGCTTCGGTCGCGACCGAGCGCGCCAGCGTGACGTTGCGACGCTTCAGCTTGTCCGAACACACGCGCAGTGCGGCGATCGTGCGCTCGATCGCGGCGTCGCTCAGCTGCCCGGTGGACGCGAGCCCTTCGCCGAGCCGGACGATCCGCGAGAACGCGTCGATCACCGCGAATCCGCCGGCCTGCGGGCGCGCGATCAGCAATCTGCAATTGTTGGTGCCGAGATCCAGCGCGGCAAACGCCTGCGCATCGGCCCACCGCCCTCGACCGGGCCGGGTCGCCGCCGGACGGGCAGGACCAGCCTGCCGGGACGGCATTCGGGCGGAAACATCCCCCATCGCCGTAAAACTCACTATCTATATCTGCCGCCGCGGGAAAATACCCGCCCGGTGCTTGGCGACGAATGTAGCGCAGCGCGGCGATTACGCAAGCGACGTGGCGAATTGGCACCATCAGGGCGTTGACACGGCGCAAACCCCCGCTTAGATCGCGCCCTCGCTGATGCCCCGTCGTCTAATGGTAAGACTGCGGTTTCTGATACCGCCTATTGAGGTTCGAATCCTCACGGGGCATCCAGCGCTTCACCCTTCGACGCCGAGACCGAACCTCTATGACAGAGGTATGCGACGGCGTGCCGTCCTTTGGGATCGGCCGGGTGCAGTTCTGCCGCATAGTTGCTGATGCCCCATTTGTGGGTTTGGACCATCGCTGCGGACTCAGCGGTGGTCTGGCTTTGCAGTCTTGGGGCGTTCCGTGGCGGCTTTGTCGGTGTTCGGGCGGCACAGGCGGGTCAGAGGCTGGCACGCTATGCCCGGGTTCGAGCAACGCTGCTTCCCATCGGTCGTCGTGCAAGCGCGGCATTCGCGGCGTGTATCGATGCATCCTTGCGGTGATGCGAGCAAGAGCGCCAACATGAGAACCATCGTCGTGTCCTTACGTCTCGGGAAGTGTCGGCAGATTGCAGGCGCATGCGCTGCTGCGTCAAGCGACGGATCGGAGCCGCAAGAAAGCGGACTGCGGTCTATGTCTTCGGTGGCCACGCAACGGTATCATGGTCAGGATGCTGGAGAGACACAATTCCTGCCAGATGCGCCGCCGCTCGTGGCTCATCTAGCGGGTGTTCGGGGAGATTCGCCAATGCCTGAAAGTCGGCGATGCGCTCGGACGACGCGAGCTGTTCAGTCAGATGGACCAGGCGCGGTTCGTCCATGGCACCAAGCGTGAAACTGATGCTTCCCTCACCATATTCGAAGGTGAGCGGCGTGCCACAATCCCGGCAAAACCCACGACGAGCCTTGTTCGAACTCTGAAAATGACCCGGCTGACCGCGGGTCCAGGTCACGGCAGACAAGGGCGCGCCGACATAAGGCCCGAACAGTCCGCCCGTTGCCTTCTGGCACATTCGACAATGGCAGATGGAGGCGTCTTCCAGATCGGCGTCAATCCGGAACCGCACCGCGCCACACTGACATCCCCCAGTGCTGGTCATCATCGCTCGAGAATTTCATATCGGCCGACCATTCGCAATGGGGACGACGCGGAATATTCGAGGCGGTGCGGCAAGCGGAACGGCAGCATCTGAGGGGGCGTAGCTAGTCACACCGAATGCGGCGTCCTTGCCGACGATCAAGGCACTTTGGGAAGCGCGACGAACCCAGTCAAGCTTGCGGAGCGACGATTTTGCCGGGCATGATCTGATAAGACAACGAGCAGCAATCTGGTGGAGAGATCCGATGGCAGACGCTTCCAATTGGCTCCTTGATCATACCGGCATCGGTGTCACTGACATCGTTCGATCTGCGCGGTTCTACGAAGCAGCACTTCGCCCCCTCGGGGCTAAAATCGTCATGCGGATCAACGCGACTATGGGGCTGGCCAACGATGGGGACGCCGACCTGGCAGGCGTCGCTTTCGGTACCGAATATCCCGCGTTCTGGCTCGATGTTTTCCATCCAACCGGCGCGAGGCAACACACGGCGTTCCGCGCTACATCGCGCGAAGCTGTCGAAGACTTTTACAGCCATGGGCTGGCTGCGGGAGGGGTGGATAACGGCGCACCCGGTCTGCGTTCGGATGGCTATCCCGAGGGTTACTATGCAGCCTTCATGTATGATCCCGACGGAAACAATATTGAGGCTGTGTACCGGGAGTCGAGAGGGGTGACCTGAGGCGCTTACCCCGTCCCGATCGGAAGCCCCTAACAGGACAGCGGCTTCGCCCGAGAGCCGGCAGGCTTGTACGCTTCCCGATCTGCCATCCGCGAGATGGGACATGGGCAGTCGTCAGTCTCACCGATGTGGACACGATGCCCGATCATGCATGATTGATCGATAACTATCTTGTTTATGCACGGTGTGAGGGCTAGGAACAGCGGATGCCCAATGACATCCCGTCCAGCCGTCGCGATACGATCCTTGCCCGTCTATCCCTGGGCGAACCGGTTCATGCTGGTGCGCTTGCCAAGGAGTTCGGCGTTTCCGAGGATGCGATCCGGCGGGATCTGCGGGGTCTTGCCGCGGAGGGCCTGTGTCGCCGCGTCTATGGCGGCGCCTTGCCCGTCGTCGAAGGGGCGAGGCCGATGGCCGAGCGTGTCGGCGAGGATGTGCACAGCAAGCGGGCGCTGGCTGACGCCGCCGTTCGGGTCATCGAACCGAGCAGCCTTGTTTTCATGGACAATGGCAGTTCCAATCTCGCCCTTGTCCAGACGCTGCCGTCCTATCGCAATCTGACCATCGCAACGAGTTCGGTGACGATCGCCGCGGCACTCCAGCATCGCGACGACATCGATCTGCTGGTGGTGGGGGGCATGATCGACCGGATGGTCGGCGGCGCCGTCGATGGTACGGCGCTCGAGGCGATCGCGCGGCTCAATATCGACCTGTGTGTCCTCGGCGCGTGCGCGGTTTCCGCCGAGGGGGGCGTCAGTGCCTATGACCCGGCCGACGCCAATTTCAAACGTGCGCTGACCGCGCGCAGTCGCAGCACGATCGTCCTCGCGACGAACGACAAGCTCGGCCAGCACGCCCCGCACCGGGTCCTCGGCGTCGATGCCCTTACGCAGATCGTCGTCGAGCACGACGCCGATGCCGACCTTGTGCGCGATCTGACGAAGGCGGGCGCCACCATCGCGCGTGCCGACCCGCAAGACCCGCGCGGCCAGCGCTGATCCAAGGATACCCGCCAGTGACGATTCAAAATTCCAGGGCGCGCCTTGCGACGCGCCTGGCCTTCCTCGTGTCCGGCTTCGGGCTCGCCTGTTGGGCGCCGCTCGTTCCACTTGCCAAGCAGAGGCTGGCGATCGGGGACGGATCGCTCGGGCTGCTGCTGCTGTGTCTCGGTCTCGGCTCGGTGGGCGCGATGCAGCTTGCGGGGCCGCTGACCTCGAAGCTCGGCGCGCGACCGGCGATCCTCGTCGGCGGCATCGGGCAGGCGATCCTGCTGCCCTTCCTCGCCTTTGCGCCCACGGTGCCGACCATGGCGGTCGCGCTGCTGCTGTTCGGCGCGTTCCTCGGCGTGATCGAAGTCGGCATGAACGTGCATGCGGTCGAAGTGGAAAAGCAGGCCGGCACGCCGCTGATGTCCGGGTTTCACGGGTTGTTCAGCGTCGGCGGCTTCGTCGGATCGGCGCTGTTGACTGCCGTCCTGTCGTTGAAGATCAGTCCGGTCGCCGGGGTCGTCGCAGCATCGGTCCTGATGATCGCGACGCTCGCATTGGCCGCGCCCCGGCTGATCCCGACCCCCAGGACCGAGGAGGCCCCGCTGGTCGTGATCCCGCGCGGATCGTGATCCTGCTCGCGGCGCTCGCGGCGATCACCTTCCTGACTGAAGGCGCGATGCTCGACTGGGGGGCGTTGCTCCTGAGCGGCAAGGGCCTGCTACCGGTCACGCAGGCGGGACTGGGCTACAGCGTCTTCGCGGTCGCGATGACCGCCGGCCGCCTGACCGGCGACGCGATCGTCGCGAGGCTCGGGGATCGGCGGACGATGCTGTGGGGCGGGCTGCTCTCGCTGCTCGGCTACGGCGTCATGCTGCTCGCGCCGGTCGCACCGGTCGCGCTCCTGGGGTTCCTGCTGATCGGTCTTGGCGCGTCGAACGTCGTGCCGATCCTGTTCCGCCAGGCCGGCACGCAGACCGTCATGCCCGCGGGTCTCGCGGTCGCCGCGGTCACGACGATCGGTTACGCGGGAATCCTCGCCGGTCCCGCCGTGATCGGCTTTGTCGCGCAGGGCATCGGCCTGCCCGCCGCCTTCTGGCTGCTCACAGCCCTTCTTTGTCTCGTGCCGCTGTGCGCGAAGGCCGCCACCGCCAACGGGCGTAGATCATGATCCTTCCCGACACCGCCTTCCTGCATCGCCTTGCCGACCTTGCCGATGCCGAGACGATGCCCCGCTACCGCACCGACATCGCGGTCGATACCAAGGTGAAGGAGGGGTACAGCTTCGACCCCGTGACCGAGGCGGACCGGGAGGCGGAAGTCGCGATCCGCGCCGAGATCGGTGCGCATTTCCCCGACCATGCCATCCTCGGCGAGGAATTCGGGCTGACGGGCAACGGGCGTGTTCGATGGGTGCTCGATCCGGTCGACGGCACCCGCCCGTTCATCTGTGGCCTGCCCGTCTGGGGGACGTTGATCGGGCTGACGGTCGACGGCCGGGCCGAGCTGGGGATGATGAGCCAGCCCTTCACGCGCGAACGCTTCTGGGCGGATCGCGACGGTGCCTGGACCGAGCGGGACGGTGTGCGCCGCCCGCTGGCGACGCGCGACGTCGGCAGCCTTGATCGCGCGATCCTGCACACCACCTCGCCCGAGCATTTCGGCGACGACCTCGCGCCCGGTTTCGCACGATTGAAGGCGGCGGTGCGGATGATCCGTTATGGTGGCGAATGCTATGCGATGGCGATGATCGCCGCGGGCCGGATCGACCTCGCGATCGAGCCCTCGCTCCAGCCCTATGACATCGTCGCGCTGATCCCGATCATCGAGCGCGCGGGCGGTGTCGTCACGCGCCTGGACGGCGGCAGGGCCGAGGAAGGCGGCGCGGTGCTGGTCGCCGCGACTCCGGCACTCCATGCCGAAGCGTTGCGGATCCTGGGATGACCGCTTCCTCGCCGCCCGTGGTGTCACGTCCTGCCCGTCATCGCGCGGATGTCGGCGTGCAGCGTCGGCCCGTCGGGGTTCCAGCCCAGCCGCTCGCGGGTCAGCGCGCTCGACGCCGACATGTCCTTCGACACGAAGGCAGCGAGCCAGCCGAAATGCGCGCCGGCTTCGTCTGCGCTTACCGACGTCACGGGCAGGCCGAAGGTTTCGCCGATCGTCTCGGCAATCGCGCGGTAGGGAATCGCTGTTCGAGGTCGGCCAGTTCGTCACCGAGCTGTGCGCGACCAGTCCCGAATTCGCGGCTTTATGGGCGGACAATGACGTGCGCTTCCACGGCGAGGGCACCAAGCGGCTGCACCACCCCGTTCTGGGCGCGATGGAGTTAGAATATTCGGGCTTTGCGGTCGATGGTCGTCCGGACCTGGGGAAGATCGTCTACAACCCGGTCGATCCCGATATGGCCGATCGCATCCGCGCGATACTCGGGCTAGTCAGCAAGCAGCCAGCAGGAGTTTTGTATCTGGCGTCGGATGTTCAGCAAGATCCCGATGGCGAGATGAGGCGCACGGACGAGATGCAGAACAAGGTACACGCGTGATACGGGGTACGCTTGCCCTGCATGCCGACGACGCGCCCGTCCAGCTTTCGCGGCAAAGCGGTGCGTCGTCGTGCGGGGCGTTCAGCGGGCTTCGGCGATCAGCTTTGCGGCGGCGGGGGTGTTCCATTCATAGCCGCCCAGCATTCGCCAGACTTCGCGCCCGTCCGAATCGTAGAGGATCGTGGTCGGCAGGTTCGCCTGATAGGCGATGCTGAGCGAGGCCTTGGAGTCGAGATAGGGTTTCAGCGTCGTGAACGCCTTTTGCGCGAAGAACGGCGTGACCTTCTCGGCACCCTGAAGGTCCTGGCTGACCGCGATGACCTGGACCTTGTCCTTCAGGCTGCCCGCGACCGCATCGAGCGTTGGCATCTCGGCGACGCAGGGCGCGCACCAGGTCGCCCACAGGTTGAGCAGCAGCGGCTTGCCCTCGAAGCTGGCGAGCGTGACGGACTTTCCATCGGGGGCGGTGAAGCTTGACGTCGGCCCCGTCTCGCCCTTGTGGCTGCGGTCGATCTTGTCGACCGGGGCGACGGGGGTGCCGGTCGCTTCGTCGGGCGAGGCCGCGACTTCGTCCGATGCGGCGCCATTGCCCATCGCGGCGCCTGCCGCGTTTGCTTGCTCCGGAGCCGGCGATTTCCTATCGCAGCCCGCAATCAGCATTGCGCTACCCAGGAGACAGACGATCGACGCCCTTGAGAGCAGAGAAGGGGAGGACATGGACGGCTCCAATGCGATGTGGGGTGGACGCTTCGCCGAGGGTCCGGCCGCGGTCATGCGGGAGATAAACGCCTCGATCCCCTTCGACAAGCGACTGTGGAAGCAGGACATCGCCGGCTCCAAGGCGCATGTCGCGATGCTCGGCGCGCAGGGTATCGTCTCGCCCGACGACGCCGCGACGATCGCCGCGGGTCTCGACCGGGTTGCGGCGCACTATGCCGCCAATGGCGTCGCCGAGGACCTCGTCCTCGAGGATATCCATATGCAGACCGAGGCGCGGCTGGCCGAGGCGATCGGTCCGGTCGCGGGGCGTCTGCACACCGCGCGGTCGCGCAACGACCAGGTCGCGACCGATTTCCGGCTCTGGGTCCGCGATGCGATCGACCAGGTGCTGGCGGCGCTCGGCGGATTCCAGGCGGCGCTACTCGTGCGGGCCGAGGAGCATGCCGCGAGCGTCATGCCGGGGTTCACGCATCTGCAATCCGCGCAGCCGGTGACGCTCGGCCATCACCTGATGGCGTATCACGCGATGATCGCGCGCGACGTCAGCCGGTTCGCCGATGCACGCGTGCGGATGAACCGCTCGCCGCTTGGCTCGGCGGCGCTGGCGGGGACGGGGTTCCCGATCGACCGCGAAATGACCGCGCATGCGCTCGGCTTCGACGGGCCGATGACCAACTCGCTCGACGGGGTCAGCGACCGCGACTTCGCGCTCGATTACCTCGTCGCGGCCACGCAGTGCGCGTTGCATCTGTCGCGGCTGGCGGAGGAGTTCGTGCTCTGGGCGTCGCAGCCCTTCGGCTTCGTCGCGCTCAGTGACCAGTGGTCGACGGGCAGCTCGATCATGCCGCAGAAGCGCAATCCCGATGCCGCCGAGCTCGTGCGCGGGCATTCTGGGCGGATCATGGGCTGCATGACCGCGCTGATGGTGACGATGAAGGGCCTGCCGCTCGCCTATTCGAAGGACATGCAGGACGACAAGCCGCCCGTGTTCGAGGCGCATGACCTGCTCGCGCTGTCGATCGCGGCGATGACCGGGATGGTCGAGAGCGCGACGTTCCGGACCGAGCGGATGCGCGCGGTGGCCGAGGCGGGCTTTGCGACCGCGACGGACCTTGCCGACTGGCTGGTGCGCGAGGCGGGGCTGCCGTTCCGCGAGGCGCATCACGTGACCGGGCGTGCGGTGAAACGCGCGGAGGATCTGGGCATCACGCTCGACGCTTTGTCGATCGGGGATCTGAAAGCGATCGATGCGCGGATCGACGACCGGGTGTACGGCGTCTTGTCGGTCGATGCGTCGGTCGCCAGCCGGACCAGCTTCGGCGGCACCGCGCCCGACAATGTTCGCGCCGCGATCCGCGCCGCACGGGAGACGAGCGAATGACACGCCTGATCCTTCTCGCCGGGCTGACCCTGTCGGGTCTGTCGCTGACCGCCTGCGGGGCGGCTGACGGGCTCGAACCCGCGCCCGGCAAATCGCTGCCGGTCGCGCCTTACGGGGCGAAGACGACACCGACGTCGACCGCGCTGCTGACGCCGACGCCGCAGCAGCGCCCCGAACGCAGTGATGAATTGCTCACCAGCTCGCGCGAGCGGCGGAGCGACGAATTCAACCTGCCGCCTTCCAACTGATCACAGGCCAGCATGGACCATTTCCACTATCGCGACGGCGTCCTTCATGTCGAGGACGTCGCGCTTTCCGCGATCGCCGAGGCGGTCGGGACGCCCGTCTATGTCTATTCGACCGCGACGTTCCGCCGTCACGCGCAGGTGTTCCGCGACGCGCTGAAAGGCGCGGGGGCGTGTGCATCTGGCCTATGCGATCAAGGCCAATCCGAACGTCGCGGTGCTGCGCGTCCTGGCCGATGAGGGCTACGGCGCGGACGTGGTGTCGGCGGGCGAGATGGCGCGCGCGCTGGCGGCGGGTATCCCCGCGTCGGACATCGTGTTTTCGGGCGTCGGCAAGACCCGCGACGAGCTCGCCCGCGCGCTTGATGCCGGGATCGGCCAGTTCAACCTCGAGCTCGAGGAGGAGGGCGAGGTGCTCGCCGCACTCGCCCGCGATCGCGGCATTCGTGCACCGGCGGTGCTGCGCGTGAACCCCGATGTCGATGCCGGCACACACGCCAAGATTTCGACCGGGCGTAAGGAGAACAAGTTCGGCGTGCCGATCGACCAGGCGCCGGCGATGTTCGACCGGTTGTCGGAGCATGAGGGGCTCGATCTGCGCGGGGTGGCGATCCATATCGGCAGCCAGCTCGCGGATCTCGCCCCGCTCGAGGCGGCCTATGCGCGGATCGGCGAACTCGTCGCCGAACTACGCGCGGCGGGGCACGTCATCAGCCGGGTCGATCTGGGCGGCGGTCTCGGCGTACCGTACAAGCCCGACGACGTGCTGCCGAGCCCGGCCGACTATGGCGCGATGGTCGCGCGTGCGACCGCGGGCTGGGACGTCGAGCTGATGTTCGAGCCGGGGCGCGTGATCGCAGGGAACGCCGGCGTTCTGCTGACCAAGGTCATCTGGGTGAAGCCCGGCGTGACCAACCCCTATGTGATCGTCGATGCGGCGATGAACGACCTCGCGCGTGTCGCGATGTACGACGCCTATCACGACTTCGTCGCGGTGGAGCCGGGCGGCGAGCGGATGACCGCGAACATCGCCGGGCCGGTCTGCGAGACCGGCGACACCTTCGCGATGGGGCGCGACATCGACGTCGTGAAGTCGGGCGATCTGGGCGTGTTCCGCACCGCAGGCGCGTACGGCGCGACGATGGCGTCGACCTATAACAGCCGCGCCCTAGTGCCCGAGGTGCTGGTCGATGGCGACCGGTTCGCGGTGGTCGCCGACCGGATCGAGCCCGAGACGATTCTGGCGGCCGAGCGCGTGCCCGAATGGCTCAAGCGGTGAGCCTGCACAGCCTGCCGCTGTTCGTGCGGCTGGCGGGCCGCCCGGTCATCCTGCTGGGCGAGGGCGAGGCGGCGGACGCGAAACGCCGGCTGCTCGACCGCGCCGGCGCTCACGTCGTCACCGATGAGGCCGCCATCGCC
>NZ_JRVI01000239.1:0-5291 GCF_000783375.1 Sphingomonas sp. Ant20 | reverse complement strand
GCAACGCAGGCCGAGGCGGACCAGACCAATGCCGCGACGCCGGGCACGACGGCCCAAGAGCAGACCACACAGCAGGCCACACCGCAGGCCGCCCCCGAAGCCGGCGTCGAGGTTTCGAGCCCCGGCTATGACGCCGCGGCGGGCGAGGACATCGTCGTTGTCGGGCGCAACATCCCGAACACCGTGCGCGCCACCGCACAGATCGTCTCGGTGCTGTCGAGCGCGGACATTGCGCGGACGGGCGAAGGCGACATCGCCGGCGCACTGACGCGCGTCACCGGCCTCAGCGTCGTCGGCGGCGGCTTCGTCTATGTCCGCGGTCTCGGCGATCGCTATTCGTCGTCGCTGCTCAACGGTTCGCCCTTGCCGAGCCCCGAGCCGCTCCGGCGTTCGGTTCCGCTCGACATCTTCCCGACCGCGATCGTCGGCTCGGCGCTGGTCCAGAAGCCTATTCGGTGAACTATCCCGGCGAATTCGGTGGCGGCGTGATCAACCTCACGACCAAGGCGATCCCCGAGAAGAACTTCCTGAGCATCGGCGGGTCGATCTCCGCCGACACCGTGACGACCAGCGAGCTCGGCTATACCTATTATGGCGGCGATGCGGACTGGATCGGCTTCGACGACGGCGCGCGCAAGGTGCCCGCCTTCATCAAGAACGCGCCCGGCGGCACCGGGATCATCCCGACCGACCAGGTCGCGCAGCTGACCAATGCGAACACGACGCTGCTCCAGCGCAACAACCAGCTGCCGGCCAACTGGTCGGGCGAGCTGAGCGGCGGATCGGTGTTCGACTTCGGCTCCGACCGGCTGGGCATCATTGCATCGCTGAGCGCGAGCAACACGTTCCGCACGCGTTCGTCGACTCAGCAGGATTCGGTGTCGACCGACGGCACGCTGCGCAATGATTTCCAGACGCTGCTGACCGACAACCGGATCGTCACCAACGCGCTGATCGGGCTGGGGTACGAATTCGGCCCGAACACGATCCGCTCGACCACCGTCTATATCCACGACACGCTGAAGCAGGCGCGCGGATCGTCGGCGACCGTCTACAACAATTCGAGCGGGCTGCGTTTCCAGCAGAACACCAACTGGTTCGAACGCCAGCTGTTCGAGAGCCAGCTGGTCGGCGAATTCAAGCTGACCGACGCGCTGAAATTCGACGCGCGCGGCGCCTATGCCAATTCGAAGCGCAACGCGCCGTACGAGCGGCAGTTCGACTATCTGTGCTCGGCAACCACCACGACCGGCCTGCCGATCAGCGTCGAGGCGCCCAACGGCTCGGACGGCGCGCAGTGCAACGGCGCCTATCAGGTGACCCAGCGCTTCACGCCGTTCGCCTCGATCATCTTCAGTGAACTGAACGAGGATCTGTACACCGGGCAGGGCGACCTGTCGTACAAGCTCGACACCGAGCGGCCGATGACGCTGTCGACCGGCTATTTCTATTCGGACACGAAGCGCAATTCGACGCGCCTCCAGTTCAACTATCAGACCGCCGCGGGCGGCGGCACCGCGCCGGGCTATCCCTACAACCTGCTGCGTCCCGACTATCTGCTCGGGATCGATTCGCTCAACGCGAACCAGATCCAGCTGCAGTTCAGCACGCCGCTCGGCGCCTATGCCTATGACGCGTCGCTGCGCATCCATGCGGGCTATGTCCAGGCCGAGGCCGAGGCGACCGACGGCGTCCGCGCGACGATCGGCGTCCGCTACGAGACCGCCGAGGAGCAGGTGACGCCGATCGGCACGACGACGACGCGGCTGAAGAACGATTATTTCCTGCCCGCCGCGACGCTCACCTACAACTTCGCGAACAACATGCAGCTGCGTGCGAGCGCGTCGAAGACGATCTCTCGCCCGCAGTTCCGCGAGCTCGCGCCGCAGCAGTTCCGCGATCCCGAATCGGATCGGCTGTTCTTCGGTAACCCGCTGCTGAAGGACTCGGAGCTCTACAATCTCGAGGGCCGCTACGAGTGGTTCTTCGCGCGCGACCAGCGCTTCACGCTCGGCGGCTTCTACAAGGAGATCAAGAACCCGGTCGAGCAGGTCGGCTTCTACACCGGCGCGGACGACCGGCTGCAGACCGGCTTCACCAACCTGCCCGAGGCGACGCTCTATGGCGCGGAGGTCGAACTCCAGAAATATTTCGACCTCGATTTCCTCAACTCGGACTTCTTCGCGACGCGCCGCGCGCTGTTCATTGCCAACTACACCTATTCGAAGTCGTCGATCACCGCGGACAATAGCTGCGTCCCGAACGTGCTCAACCAGACGCTCGGCGGGTGCCAGGCGGGCTTCGGTCCGGCCTCGCTCCAGTTCCGCGACGGCGCGTCGCTGACCGGCCAGTCGGATCATCTGGTCAACGTCCAGGTCGGGCTCGAGGATACGGCGTCGCTGTCGGCAATCACTCTGCTGTTCAACTATGCAAGCAATCGCGTGACCAACCGCGGCCCGTCGAACCTCAGCGGCGTCGGCTTCCAGCCCGACATCATCGAAAAGCCCGGCATCCGCCTCGACCTGGTCGCACGGCAGGGCTTCGAACTCGTCGGTGGCAAATGGGAACTCAAGGCCGAAGCGCGCAACCTGACCGGCACGCGGTTCCAGGAAGGCCAGACCTTCGACAATGGCGCGCAGGTGTTCATCAACCGCTACAATCTCGGCCGGGTGTTCACGCTGGGGCTGAGCACGACGTTCTGAAGCTGGGTGGCGGCGGGGCTGGGCCGGGGGGCTAGCACCGCCCCGTCATCCCGGCGGACGCCGGGACCCAGGGTCACAGGCGGCGCGCTGCGTGGCTCTGGGTCCCGGGTCGAGCCCGGGATGACGATGTTGGGGTAGCGTGGCGTACACCGCCTCCGTCATCCCGGCGAACGCCGGGACCCAGGGTCACGGGCGGCACGTTGCGTGGCTCCGCATCCCGGGTCGAGCCCGGGGATACCGGGGTAGGGGTAGCTACCCCCAGGGGCGCTCGCGGTACCATTTCGTGATGACGTATTTGACGCCGCTGCGGACCTTCATGCCGTGGTGGAGCGTCGCGGGGTTGGGCGTTCCGTCGGGCCGGCGGTTGTTCCAGGCGAGCAGCTTGCCCGTCTCGGGCTGGACGATCTTGTCGATCGCCTTGAACCGCGTCGCGCCGCCCGCCTCTGGCTGGTTGAGATAGACCATCACGGTCCAGGTACGATTGCCCGCAACGCTGCAATAGCGGTCATAGTCGACACCGGTCGGCTCGAAATAATCGGTATGGCCCTTGAACTCCTGCCCCACCGCATAACGCTGCCCCTGGAGCGGTTCGCCATAGATGCCATCGAGCCCGGTCAGCGCGGCGATCCGCGCCTCGACATCGATCACCACCGGATCGGCGGGGTCGAGGTCGCCCGTCTCGCTCGTCCGGTAGCTCGCATCGCCGTTCGAATCGGAAATCGTCGACGGGCGGCGGACGGCGTCGATCCGCTCGAGCAGCGCGGCGCACAGCGCGGGCGGCAGGAAGCCGCGGTTGAGGAACAGCGTCAGCTTGGGGCTCGGCACGCGCTGGACGCGGGGGGCTGCGGTCAGCCGCGCGACGACCGGCTCGGCGGGCAGGCCGCTGCCGAGCGAGACCGGAGAGGGGGCGGGCGGCGTGTCGGTGGAGGGGGTGACCATGATGCTGTTTTGCCGGGCAATCCGTGCTTGCGCCAGCGCGCCATAAATCTATCGCCAGATTGACGCGTAACTGTAACATGGCATGCCTAGCGCCATTGGGGGGCGCCAATGGCGGCGGCACCGCGTCGGGAGGGGGTTCGCTCATGCGATTGACGATCGACGCACGGGCGCGCCGTATCCTGCGGCGGCTGCCCGTGATCACGGTATATTCCGCCGGCGAGCTCGCGCAGATGGCGGGGCTGGCGGTGCAATGCGCGCGGCTGATCTGGGTCGCGGTGGCGCCGGTGACGCCGCTCGGCGCGTGGCGCCCGGCAGCGATCGCACCCGCGGGGGCGAATGGCGACATCCTGCGCAGCTTCGATCCGTTCTTCCGGCTGGGCGCGCCCGCCGGCGCGGACCCGCGACGGTCACCGCGTTGCAGCTGACGCTGTTCGGGACGCGGATCGACGATGCGACGGGGCGGAGCTCGGCGATCATCGCGGGTGCGGACAATGTCCAGACCAGCATCGTCGTCGGCGAAGAGATCCAGCCCGGCGTACGGCTGAAGGCGGTCGCGTTCGACC
The DNA here is from genome assembly GCF_000783375.1 of Sphingomonas sp. Ant20. Classification (NCBI taxonomy): domain Bacteria; kingdom Pseudomonadati; phylum Pseudomonadota; class Alphaproteobacteria; order Sphingomonadales; family Sphingomonadaceae; genus Sphingomonas; species Sphingomonas sp. Ant20. The sequence goes on along the minus strand of NZ_JRVI01000239.1, from coordinate 1,087 downwards.
ATGTCACGATCGATCGCGGCGGCGTCGACGAGGACCTGTTCCTCGACCAGTCCGACGCGGTCGCGCCGGTATCCCCGACCGGCGCAGTGCCGGGTGCGGCGCCACCGCCGGGCGGCGCGGGCATCGCGATCGGCCAGTTGCGCAGCGAGATCGGTTTCATCCCGCGGATCGACGGCGGCCGCGTCAGCGGGCTGACGGTCCGGTCGCAGGGCTCGGGCAACGCCTTCCGCCAGGCGGGGCTGCGCGACGGCGACATCGTCACCTCGATCGGCGGGCGTCCCGTCACCGGGCCGGGTGATCTCGACCGCATCGCCGCCGATTTCGCGCAGGGCGGCAACGTGCCCATCACCGTCGAACGCGGCAAGGACACGCTGCCGCTCGCCATCACGATCGCGCCCCCGCAATGATCTCCGGCATGACTTTCGCTTCCCTTCCCCTTTCCAAGACCAAGGCTGCAATGAAGAATCTGGTTTTCGCCTCGGTCCTTGCTCCGGTGCTGGCGCTGACGCTGGCGGCGGAAGCGCGCGCGCAGACGACGCTCAACGTCCGCGACGCCGATATTCGCGCGTCATCGCCGATGCCGCCAAGGTCACGGGGCGCACCTTCATCATCGACAACCGGGTGTCGGGCAAGGTGACCGTCGTCACCGACCGGCCGCTCAGCCGGTCCGAATATTTCGAGGTGTTCCTCTCCACGCTGCGCGCCAACGGGCTGGTCGCGGTGCCGACCTCGAACGGGGCGTTCCGCGTGCAGCCGCTCGACAATGCCGCGTCGCAGCCGAGCCGGATCGGCGTCGCGGGGGCGGCGCGCAACAGCTATGTCACCGAGATCATCCGCCTGCGCGCGACCGACGCGGCGAGCGCGGTCGATACCGTCCGCCCGCTGGTCAGCGCGCAGGGGTCGGTCACCGCGAACCGCGGGGGCAACAGCCTGGTGGTGGTCGATTTCGCCGACAATATCCGCCGCATCCGCGAGGTCATTCGCCGGGTCGATACCGACACCTCGTCGACGCGCGTCGTCGCGCTCAAGAATGCGAGCGCGCGCGACATCGCGACCGCGCTGCAGGGCCTGATCGGCACCGGCGGGG
>NZ_JRVI01000238.1:0-2331 GCF_000783375.1 Sphingomonas sp. Ant20 | reverse complement strand
CAGCGCGATGCGCCCGGTCGCGGTCACCGCACCCTCGGCGGGCGGCAACAGCCCCGCGGCGATCCGGATCAGACTCGATTTGCCGACACCGTTCGGCCCCGCGACGACCGCCGCCTCACCCGCCGCCAGCGCGAACGACACGTCGTCGAACAGCCGCCGTCCGCCGCGGTCGCAGGCGACACGGCGAAACGCCAGGCTCACGCCGCGGCGTCTTCCAGCGCATGCATGTCGTCGTCGCTCAGCCCGAAATGATGCCCGATCTCGTGGATCGTGACATGCGCGACCAGATCGTCGAGCCGCACCCCGGTCTCGATCCATTCCTCGAGGATCGCACGCCGGTACAAGGTGATACGGTCGGGCATCGCGCCACTATCCATCGACGATTTCTCGCCCAGCGGCCGCCCCTGATACACCCCCGACAGGTCGAGCGGATGCTCGATGCCGAGCTCTGCCAGCGTCTCCTCGTCGGCGAACTCCTCGACCACGAACACCACGTCGCCCAGATGCACGCGGAATTCGGCGGGCAGCCGCGCGATCGTCGCGCGCCCGATCGCCTCGATCGCAGCCGCATCGGGCGCGAGCCCCTGCGTATCACCATGGATTGTCGCTTGCCCGCTCATGGCTCCAGCCATACGCGTTGGCGATCCATAGCTGCAAGGGTACGCGAATGATCGAGGCACTGAACGAGACCGAGCGGGCCGAGGCGCTCGATGGACTCGACGAGTGGGATTATGACGATGGCCGCGACGCGATCACGCGGACGATCGTGTTCGCCGATTTCGTCGAGGCGTTCGGGTTCATGACCCAGGTCGCGCTGATCGCCGAACGCGCCAACCATCATCCCGAATGGAAGAATGTCTGGAACCGCGTCGAGATCCTGCTGACCACCCACGACGCCGGCGGCCTCTCCCCCCGCGACATCGAAATGGCCGAAGCCATCGACGCCATTGTCGGCGACTCCTGACGCTCCTCCCGTCATCCTGACGCCCCCACCCCGTCATCCTGACGAAAGTCAGGATCCAGAGCCCCAAACGGCAACGCCCGTGACTCTGGTCCCGGATCAAGCCCGGGATGACGGGACGCCCCCCTAGCGCTTCACACTCCGCCGCATCCGCTTGCGCAGCGACCCCGGCATCCAGCGCGCGGCGAACGCCATGCGGTGCGCGGTCTTGCCGACATAGGTGTGGACCGCATTGCCGTGCACCGCCGCCCAGGCCGCGTCGGCGACCGCCTCGACCCCGGTCAGCTCGAGCCCCGCGCCCGTCACCGTCTCGCGGATCGACCGGTTCGATCCCCCCGCGGTCGTGTTCAACAGCGGCGTGTCGATGAAGCTCGGCACGATCGCGCGCACCTTGATCCCGTCGCCCGCCCATTCGCCGTCGAGCGCCTCGGTGATCGCGCGCACCCCGAACTTGGTCGCCGAATAGGGCGCCAGCCCCGACGAGCCATAGATCGCCGACGCCGATGCGGTGTTGAGCAGGCACGATCCCGGCGTCCGCTTCAGATAGCCATGACCGATCTTCGCGCCGTTCAGCACGCCGACCAGGTTGACGCCGACCACCCGGTCGATCTCGGCGAAGTCGGTCGTCGCGAGCGGTCCGCCCGAGCCGATCCCGGCATTGTTGAACAGCACGTCGAGCCGCCCACCCGTCACGGCCGTGAACGCATCGAGCGACGCCACCCACGCGTCGCGGTCGCGCACGTCCATCACATAGGTCGACGCCCCCTCGGGCAGCAGCGCCGCGGTCTCCGCCAGCCCCGCGGCGCTGACGTCGGCCAGCCCGATCCGCCAGCCCTTGCGCGCGAACAGCAAAGCGGTCGCGCGGCCGATCCCCGAACCGCCGCCGGTGATGAATATGCTCTGCTGGCTCATGGCCGATCCTCTCCGTTTGATTTTGCGGTATGTTTCCCGCATCCTGCGCCCAGATGCCAGATCAATCTCCAGCGCTCGCTTTCGAACGCGTCACCAGGGCTTACGGCGCGACGATCGCGGTCGATGCGGTCTCGCTCGAGATCGCGGGAGGCAGCTTCGTCGCGCTCGTCGGCACGTCTGGATCGGGCAAGTCGACCCTCCTCAAGACGATCAACCGCCTCGTCGAGCCCAGCGACGGCCGCGTCCTGCTCGACGGCACCGACGTCACGCACGGCCCCGCGCCCGCGCTGCGCCGCCGGGTCGGTTATGTCTTCCAGAATATCGGCCTGTTCCCGCACATGACGATCGCCGAGAACATCGCGATCGGGCTGCGCATCGCCGGCCGCGGCGACGAGGCCGATGTCGGCGCGCTGCTCGATCTCGTCGACCTGCCGCGCGGCATCGCCGGGCGCCTGCGC
>NZ_JRVI01000237.1:0-1070 GCF_000783375.1 Sphingomonas sp. Ant20 | reverse complement strand
CTCCGCGCCGGACACCGCCGCGCGGCTCGCCTGTTTCGACCGCTCGGTCGCCGCGCTCGAACAGGCCGAAGCGAACCGGACGATCGTCATCATCGATCAGCAGCAGGTGCGCGAGACGCGACGCGCGGTGTTCGGCATCGCGCTCCCCGAGACGGGCCTGCTCGGCAAGGCCGAGGACCTGCCGCAGATCGAGGCGGTTCTCGCGGGTGCGTCGGTCGACGACTCCGGCCATTGGCGCTTCCAGCTCGCCGACGGCGCGCGCTGGATCCAGACCGACGACAATGTGATCGCCCGGCGCCGCGCGCGAAGGATGCGGTCGTCATCAAGCGCGCCGCACTCGGCAGTTTCCGGATGAGCGTCGGCGGTCAGCCCGCGGTCAAGGTCCGCCGCCTCAACTAGACGTCGCGCGCTCTTACTTCATCACCCCCGCCACCAGCAACGGATCGAGCTTCGCGTCCCCCCAGCGCAGGCTCCAGTGGAGATGCGGACCCGTCGCGCGGCCGCTATTGCCCACCGCGCCGACCGGCTGGCCCCGCGTCACCCGATCGCCCGGCTTCACGTCGATCCGCGACAGATGCAGGAACGCGCTGTTCAGCCCCATGCCGTGGTCGATCATCAGCAGATTGCCCTCCAGCGTGAAGGGGTGGTCCGCGGCCAGGATCACCACGCCGTCCGCGGGCGCGACCACGGTCGTCCCCGTCGGCCGCGCGATGTCGATCCCCGAATGATAGGATCCCGCCTCGCCATTGGCATAGACGCGCTGCGACCCGAACAACGTCGAGATCCGCCCCGTCACCGGCCAGACGAACGCCTGCCGCCAGCCGTCCGACAGCGCCGCGATCCGCCGCGCCGCGACGATCTGGGCCAGCTCACCGGGCCGGATCCGCGCGAATTCGGGCGCGGGGACCGGATATTTGGGCAGGCTCGACAGCCGCGAAATGTCCCAGCCGCGCGCCGCTATCATCAGCGGCTGCTGCACGACGCGCCCGTCCGCCAGCGTCGCGACGAGCATCGCCTGCGTGCCCGCATCACGGTCGAACCCCGCGACGAAGCGGCGATCGGGCGCGACC
>NZ_JRVI01000236.1:0-3035 GCF_000783375.1 Sphingomonas sp. Ant20 | reverse complement strand
GGGGCGGGGCGGCGCGGTCAGCGCGATCGCGGTGCCGCCGGCGAGGGTCAGGCCGAGAATCGAGACGGCGAGGTGCTGGAGCGTCGGCATGGGCCGTGTTTTGGGGGACGCGCGGGGTTTGGGCTAGCGGCGGATTTTGGGGCGTGCCGGGGTGGGACGATTTTCGGGCGCGCGCTGTCCGGCTGGGCTCTGGGTCCTGACGTTCGTCAGGATGACGGTTTGGGGGGGCGGATATGAAAAACGCCCCGGGTTTGCCCCGAGGCGCTTTTCTGGCTGGCCCCGACACGGGAGCAAGTCCCGTGTCGTCGGACGCGGCGTTGCCGCGCCGGCCGGGCGGGGGCCTGATGGCCCTGATCCGCCCTTAGTCGATCTTCGGCAGGGTCTCGAACTGGTGATAGGGCGGGGGCGAGGAGATCGTCCATTCGAGCGTCGTGGCGCCGTCGCCCCAGGGATTGTCCGCCGCCTTCTTGCCCGCGATCAGCGACCAGATCAGGTTGACGAAGAAGATCGCCATGCCCGCGGCCATGATCATGTAGCCGACCGTCGCGACATAGTTCCAGTGCGCGTAGCGTCGGGATAGTCCGGGTAACGGCGCGGCATGCCCTGGAGGCCGAGGAAGTGCATCGGGAAGAACATGACGTTCACGCCGATGAAGAACACCCAGAAGTGGAGCTGGCCGAGGAACTCGTTGTACATCTTGCCCGACATTTTCGGGAACCAGTAGTAGAAGCCCGCGAACAGCGAGAACACCGCGCCGAGGCTGAGCACGTAGTGGAAATGCGCCACCACGTAATAGGTGTCCTGCATGTAGTCGTCGATGCCGCCGTTGGCGAGCACGACGCCGGTCACGCCGCCGACGGTGAACATGAAGATGAAGCCGATCGACCAGACCATCGGCGTCTTGAAGCTCATCGAGCCGCCCCACATCGTCGCGATCCACGAGAAGATCTTGATGCCGGTGGGGACCGCGATGACCATCGTCGCGGCCGTGAAGTACATCTTGGTGTTCACCGACAGGCCGGTGGTGAACATGTGGTGCGCCCAGACGACGAAGCCGACCACGCCGATCGCGACCATGGCATAGGCCATGCCGAGATAGCCGAAGACGGGCTTGCGGCTGAACGTCGAGATGATCTGGCTGACGATGCCGAAGCCCGGCAGGATCATGATGTAGACTTCGGGATGGCCGAAGAACCAGAACAGATGCTGGTAGAGGACGGGATCACCGCCGCCGGCCGGATCGAAGAAGGTCGTGCCGAAGTTGCGATCGGTCAGCAGCATCGTGATCGCGGCCGCGAGGACCGGGAGCGCGAGCAGCAGCAGGAACGCGGTGACGAGCATCGACCACACGAACAGCGGCATCTTGTGCAACGTCATGCCCGGCGCACGCATGTTGAAGATGGTGGTGATGAAGTTAATCGCGCCGAGGATCGACGAGGCGCCCGCGAGATGGAGCGCAAGGATCGCCATGTCGGTCGACGGCCCGGGCTCGCCATAGGTCGAGAGCGGGGCGTAGAGCGTCCAGCCGTTACCTGCGCCACCGAAGAAGGGCGAGGCGAGCAGCAGCGTGAAGGCGGGGATCAGCAGCCAGAACGACACGTTGTTCATGCGCGGGAACGCCATGTCGGGCGCGCCGATCATGATCGGCACGAACCAGTTGCCGAACCCGCCGACCATCGCCGGCATGACCATGAAGAACACCATGATCAGACCGTGCGCGGTGATCAGCACGTTCCAGAGGTGAAGCGATTCGTCTAGGCTGGCGCTGCCGCCATGGAGCATGCCGGCCCAGCCTTGCAGATACTGGATGCCGGGCTCGGCGAGCTCGGCGCGCATGAGGCCCGAGACCGAGCCGCCGATGATCCCCGCGACGATCGCGAAGATCAGGTAGAGCGTGCCGATGTCCTTGTGGTTGGTCGACATGAACCAACGCGCGAAGAAACCGGGCTTGTGATCGGCATCGTGATGATGCGCATGCGCATCATGGGCCACGAATGCGACGGGTTGAGAGCGGTGTCGGTCATCTTACAGTCCCGCGTTGCCGGCGCGGCCGGGTTGGAGGTGGCGCCCTGCGTCGTCGCAGGCGCTGCGGTGGTCACGTTTTCGACCGGGCCGGTGGCGTTGGCGGTTTCCGCCGCCTCCTCGACCTTGGCCGCGGAGCCGTCGGCGCCGGGCTGCGGAATGACCTTGTCGGAGGCCTGGCCCGGGGTCGGCATCGAGCCGCCCTTGGCCCGGACCCACGCCGCGAACTGCGCGGGCGAGACGGCCTGGACCGCGATCGGCATGAACGCGTGACGCGCACCGCAGAGCTCGGAGCACTGGCCGAAATAGAGGCCGGGCTTGTCGATCGTGAAGCTCGTCTCGTTCAGGCGGCCGGGGATCGCGTCGAGCTTGATCCAGAAGGCGGGGACCGCCCAGCTGTGGATCACGTCGTTCGCGGTCGTGATGAGGCGGATCGGCACGCCGACCGGCAGGACGATGCGGTTGTCGGTCGCGAGCAGGCGCGGGCCGTCGGCATCGGTGCGCGCGCGTTCGCCCGCGCCGACGTCCTTGGCCTCCTTCAGCATGTTCGCGGTGACTTCGAAGCCGCCGTTATCGGGATACTGGTAGGTCCAGTACCACTGGTTGCCGATCGCCTTGATCGTCACCGCGCCCGCGGGCGCCGGCTTGAACTGGGCGGAGAGCAGGCCGATCGACGGGACCGCGATCAGCACGAGGATGATCACCGGGGCGAGCGTCCAGATGATCTCGATTACGGTGTTGTGGCTGGTCTTCGACGGCACCGGGTTGGCGGCGCGGCGATAGCGGAAGACCACCCAGAAGAGCAAAGCGAGCACCAGCAGCGAGACCGCGGTGATCGTCGGCATCAGGATCGCATTGTGCATCCAGTGCGCGAAGACGCCGTTCTTGGTGACCTGTGGCTGGAGGCCGACGGTGCCGGGGGTGGGCTGGCCCACGCCGGGGGTCGGGGCCATCGCATAACCGCCATCCTCGGCGAGCGCCGGGCTGGAGGGATTCGCGGTCGCCGCGGGGCG
>NZ_JRVI01000235.1:0-2416 GCF_000783375.1 Sphingomonas sp. Ant20 | reverse complement strand
GCGGCGGCTGGGATGGCTGGCGGTGGCGGGGCCGCGCCAGTGGCGGCGGGTTGGCAGTGGCCCATTGCGGCATGCTCGGTCGAACAGGCGGCGGTCGGGGACATGTCGATCGCCGGCATCGTCGATGCAGCGGCTTCGCAGCGCGTGCGCGCGCCGGCGCCGCCTTGCGTGCCGCGGGGTTTGCCGGGGCGGGCTTTTTGGGTGCCGGCCTTTTTTGGTGCGGGCTTTCTGGGCGCAGGTTTGGCGGGCATCGCCATGCCGGGCATCTTCATTCCGTGCATGTCGTGCATCTGTGCCGCGGCGGGCGTGGCGGTGACGGTCGCGAGGAAGAGGGCGAGCGTCTTCATGCTGCTGCTCCCGCTTCGCTGTCGGGGCGGACGGTGACGACCTGCATCATGCCGGCATGCATGTGGTAGAGCATGTGGCAATGGAACGCCCAGTCGCCGACCGCGTCGGCGGTGAGGTCGAAGGTCGCGGTGCCGCCGGGGGCGACGTTGATCGTGTGCTTGCGCGGCGCATGATCGCCGTGGCCGGTCACCAGCTCGAAGAAATGACCGTGCAGATGGATCGGGTGCGCCATCATCGTGTCGTTCACCAATGCGACGCGGACGCGTTCGCCCTGACGGAACGGGATCGGCGCCTTCACCTCGTTCAGCTTCACCCCGTCGAACGCCCACATATAGCGTTCCATGTTACCGGTCAGGTGGATCTGCAGCTGCCGCGTCGGCGCGCGCAGATCGGGATTGCGCTCGAGCGCGACGAGATCGCGGTACACCAGCACCGTGTGGCCGGTGTTGCTCAGGCCCTGTGGCGGCTCGCCGGTGCGATCCATCGGCATCGGCGCGACGGTCTGCACGGTCGGCGTCTTCGGCAGGCCCGGCGCGTTGGCAAAGTCGCGCATGCTGTGGCTCATGGCGGGCATCGGCGCCTCGCCGGCGGGAGCCTGCGCGGGCTTGTCCATGCCCGGCATTGCGCCGTGGTTCATCCCCGCCATGCCGCCCATCGCGCCATGATCCATCGCGGCCATGTCGCCCATGCCCATGTCCTTCATCGTCGCGAGCGGGCGTCTGCGCAGCGCAGGAACCGCAGCGACCATCCCGACGCGCGGCGCGAGCGTGGCGCGCGCCATGCCGGACCGGTCCCAGGCCTCGGCGACGAGCGTGTGGGCGACGGGCGCGGCGGGTTCGACGATCACGTCATAGGTTTCGGCGACCGCGATCTGGAACTCGTCGACCGCGACGGGGCGCACGTTCTGGCCATCGGCCTGCACGACCGTCATCTTCAGTCCCGGAATACGGACGTGAAATTGGTCATCGCCGAGGCGTTGATGATGCGTAGGCGGACGCGCTCGCCGGGCGTGAACAGCGCGGTCCAGTTGTCCGCGGGGCCATGCCCGTTGACGAGATAGGTATAGGTCGCGCCCGTCACGTCGGACACGTCGGTCGGGTCCATCCGCATCCCGCCCCACATCCGCCGTTCGCCCGCCGGCTGGTCCCGGCCCGCGAGCAGGCCGCCGAGCGTCTGCTTCTGATAGTTGAAATAGCCGCCTTGGAGCTTCAGCCTGCGGAAGATGGCGTGCGGGTGAAGCGGGCTGTGATCCGACAGGACGATCACATGTTCGCGGTCCGACATGATCGGATCGGGACCTTCGGGGTCGATCACGATCGGGCCGTAATGCCCCATCTGCTCCTGCAGCCCCGAATGGCTGTGATACCAATAGGTCCCCGCCTGCACGACGGGGAAGTCGTAGGTGAAGGTGGTTCGCGCCGGGATGCCGGGAAAGCTGATCCCGGGCACACCGTCCATCTGGAACGGCACGAGCAGTCCGTGCCAGTGGATCGACGTCTCCTCGTCGAGGCTGTTGGTCACCGACAGCCGGACCTGCTGCCCCTGTTTCAGCCGGATCAGCGGCGCAGGGCTGGTGCCGTTGATGCCGATCGCGTGGCTGCGCGTGCCGTCGATCGTCCGCGTCACATGCGCAACGGTCAGCGCGATATCGGTGCCGGACAGCACCGACAGCGGTGTCGCGATCCCGGCGGACACGGGCTGGGCCCAGGCGGGCAACCCGGGCAGCGCGAGCGCGCCGCCGCCAAGCGTGGCGTCGCGGAGGAATTGGCGGCGGGTCGGTCGGGTCATGCGGATCCTCGGGCCGGGAGCGGTCACGTCTGTCAGGTCATACGCCGCCGATCGGCTTGCCCCTCATGACGTTAGACAAATCAGGCCGCGGCGGCGAGCGCGGCGCGCGCGCGGCGGATCCGGGTCTCGACCGCCTTTGCGCTGATCCCCAGCGCCTGCGCGGCCTCTGCCTGGCTCAGCTCGTGGATCGTGCACAGCAGCAGCGGCTCGCGCAGCGGGGCCGGCAGCCGCGCGATATCGGCCAGCGTGCGGGCGAGGTCGTCGCGACCGATCGCGTGCG
>NZ_JRVI01000234.1:0-4425 GCF_000783375.1 Sphingomonas sp. Ant20 | reverse complement strand
CCGCCTGCGGGAGAACAGCGTGTGCGGCGGGCCGCCGGCCACCCACGGCGACACCAGCCCCCGGTAGCGCCCACCCCCACAATCGCCTAACGCCACGCGAATGGCCAAACCCGACCGCCTCGCCCGTCTCGACGCCCAGCGCGAGGACCTCGAAACCGAGTATCGCGCAACGCTGATCGCCGCGCTGGAGAAAACCGCGAACGGCGCGCTCGGGCTGTTCGACCGCAGCAGCGACCGCCGCGTCCGCACCGCGATCGCCCCGACGATCGCCGCGCTGCGTGAAATGGGCACCGAGATCGACGCGATGCGCGACCGGCTGATGCTCGACCCGTTCGCGCTCCACCGCGACTTCTTCGCCGCGCGCGGGCCGGTCAGCGCGAGCGCACCCGGCGAACAGAAGGAAGCGCGGCTCTGGCTCGACCGACTCGCGGAGGAGGATCCGGCGAACTGACCCCCCAACCGTCATCCTGACGAACGTCAGGACCCAGGGTCACGAACGCCGTCGCTGCTGGGCTCTGGATCCTGACTTTCGTCAGGATGACGGGAGAAGGGAAACGGACGGCGCCCCTTAGCCCGCGAACCGCCACCCAGCATCAGTCCCCGCCAGGAACGGCACGACCGACGTATCCCCCTCCCCGACCCGCTCGGGCACGATCACGCTCTCGCGCACCAGCGTCACCGTGCCCTCGTTCAGCGGCAGCCCGTAGAAGCGCGCGCCGTGCTCCGACGCGAACCCCTCGAACCGGTCGATCGCGCCCTCCGCGTCGAACACGCCGAGATACGCCTCGAGCGCGAACGGCGCGTTGAAGATCCCCGCACAGCCGCAGCCCGATTCCTTCGCCCCCACGACATGCGGTGCGCTGTCGGTGCCGAGAAAGAAGCGCGGGGATCCCGACACCGCGGCCTTCCGCACCGCGAGCCGGTGGGTCTCGCGCTTGAGCACGGGCAGGCAATAGGCGTGCGGCCGAAGCCCGCCGTCGAACAGCGCGTTGCGGTTGATCAGCAGATGCTGCGGGGTGATCGTCGCGGCGATCGGATGATCCGCCTCGGTCACGAACGCCGCGGCCTCGGCGGTGGTGATGTGCTCGAGCACGATCTTCAGCCCCGGATAGTCGCGCGTCAGCGGCGCGAGCGTCCGCTCGACGAACACCGCCTCACGGTCGAAGATGTCGATGCTCTTGTCCGTCACCTCGCCGTGGATCAGCAGCGGCATGCCGATCCGCTGCAGCGTCTCGAGCACGCCGGTCAGCGCGCGGATATCGGTGACGCCGTGCGCCGAATTGGTCGTCGCATGCGCAGGGTAGAGCTTGCACGCGGTGAACACGCCCTCGGCATGGCCGCGCTCGATCTCCGCCGGATCGGTGCCGTCGGTCAGATAGCAGGTCATCAGCGGCGTGAAATCGGCACCGCCGACCGCGGCGAGGATCCGCTCGCGATAGGCGCGCGCGGCGGCGATCGTCGTCACCGGCGGGGTGAGGTTGGGCATGATGATCGCGCGCGCGAACTGCCGCGCGCTGTGCGGCGCGACCGCGTCCAGCATCGCGCCGTCGCGCAGGTGGAGATGCCAGTCGTCGGGGCGGCGGATCGTGATGCTGTCGGTCATGCGCCCTCCTACCGACGCGCGGCTGACGACGCCAGACGGTTGCGCGCCTTGGAAATCGCCGGGCACGCACTAGGTGAAAGGGATGACCCAGCCCGACAGCGCAACCCGGCCCGACACGGCCACCTGCCTCGCCGACCGCGCGGTGCTGCGCATCGCGGGCGAGGACGTCCGCGGCTTCCTGCAGGGGCTGGTGACCGCCGACACCGCGTTGCTCGCGCCCGGCGCGCCCGCCTGGGCCGCTTTGCTGTCGCCGCAGGGCAAGGTGCTGTTCGACTTCATCCTCTGGGCGGACGGCGCCGATGTGCTGGTCGATGTCGAAGCCACGCAGGCCGAGGCGCTGGCGAAGCGACTGACGCTCTACCGCCTGCGCCGCGCGATCACGATCGCGCCCGATCCGCTCCATGTCCACTGGTCGCCGACGGGGACTGAGGGCAGCCCCGATCCGCGGCTTCCCGCGCTCGGCCACCGCTGGCTCGCCCCCGCGGACGCAGCGGCAGGCGATGCGTCACCCGCCTGGCACGCACACCGGCTGTCGCTCGGCGTGACCGAAGGCGTTGCCGAGCTCGGCAATGGCGAGACGCTCTGGCTCGAATGCAATGCGCGCGAGCTGAACGGCGTCAGCTTCACCAAGGGCTGCTATGTCGGCCAGGAGAATACTGCGCGGATGCACCACCGTTCGAAGGTCAACCGCCGCCTGGTCGTCGCGCCCTTCACCGAACCGAGCAGCCGCACCCGCGTCACCTATCCCGACCTCGCCCTGATGATCGACCACCGCCGCACCGACGCCCTCGGCGACGCGCTCATCCCCACCTGGCTCGCCCCCGCCCTCGAGGCCGACGATCCCCCCACGTCGTAAAACGCCGCCGCCAGGCGCAGTGATTAGCATCTCACGCGAAGGCGCGAAGGCGCAAAGATTGCACGTCAGCCGGCTGACCGCCCCGACCACGATCAGCGAAGCCGCGCCCCGCCGCCCGGCGGCACACAAGAAGGCAGCCCCAAGATCTTCGCGCCTTTGCGCCTTCGCGTGAACACTTCCAACGCACGCCCATGCGCGACCGCGCCGAAGCATCCCGTGCGGCACGCCAAATCCTGCCCAGACCTCCGTGATGCACCCCCGCGGCCCACCCCAAAAGGCTCCGCGCCTCCGCGCCTCCGCGCGAACCAAACTTCTTCCCGCCCCAAAGAACAGCAGACAAAAGAAAAAGGAGGCCGGCTCGCGCCGACCTCCCCGATCTTTTCCCGCATCCGATCCCGAAGGACCGGAGGGCGGAAGTCTTACTGGCCCGAACCCGGACCGTAGGTGACTTCCACGCGACGGTTCTGCACTTCGCGCACGCCATCGGCGGTGTCGACGCGCGGACGGCTCTCACCGAACGCTTCGGTCGAGATCACGCCATCCGGGATCGCATGCGACGACAGATAGGCGCGGACGCCGTCTGCACGACGCTGCGAGAGACCGACGTTGTACGACGCCGAACCCGACTTATCGGCGTGGCCTGCCAGCATGACCTGTGCGTTGCCGCACGACTGGTACTGCGTGACGGCGTTGTCGAGGATCGACGCAGCCTCAGGCGTGATGTCCGACTTGTCCCACTCGAAGAACACGATGAACGGACCAGGCGAGCAAACGACCTCGACCGGCGCCGGCGGCGGCGGGGGAGCCATGGGCTCGGGTGCCGGCGGCGGGGGAGGAGGTGCCATCGGCTCGGCAGGTGCGCCGAAGTTGTACGTCACACCACCAAGGATGCTGTGCGAACGGTAACGACCGTCGAACAGGCGGTTGGTGTTGTCGACCAGCTTGACGTTCTCGGCGTTGAAGAAACGATACTTCAGCGTCGCGTCGATGTGGTCGGTCAGCGGTGCACGGATACCGGCGAGGCCCTGATAGGCGAACACGGTGTCCGAATCGTTCAGGAACGAACCGTTGTTGTTGAGGGCGTAGTTCGCCTTGACGCGAGCAACACCGACACCACCGCCGACAAAGCCCTGGATGCCGTCATCCGGACCGAAGTCCAGAAGGCCGTTCAGCATGAAGCTGAGTGCCGACGAAGAACCGCCAGCATAGTCATAGTTGCCAGCCGGTGCGTTGACGAGTGCGCCTGCGCCCGTGAAGTACGGCGTGGTCGTGGTCGACGAATAGCCGTCCACAGTAGCCTTGCGGTAACCGACTTCGGTTTCGAGGCGGAAGCCACCGAAATCGTAGCCCATGACTGCGTCGACGTCATAACCATAGTCATGGTCGACCGAACCGGCATTGTTCAGAGCACCGATGTCGTAATCGATGTCTTCAACGATCATCGCACCGCCTTCGATGCCAACGTACCACGACTTGTCGCGGGCGAGGGCAGGAGTGGCGAGTGCGGTGGAGGCGAGTGCCAGAACGACGGCAAGCTTCCGCATATAAATCCCCTTTCATGAGTGTCACACGGACATCGCAAACTCCCTATCCTTCGGCTTGTTTCCACGCAAGCGCACAAAAGTTCGAGGTGTTGCTGGAACGCCACAGTTTTTAGAGTGTTTAGGCGGCGATCAATCCGTGGCTCCTCAATAGCACCAGAACGGCGGAAAGTGTAGCCCGGGCGGACGTATCGACCACGGCTCCACCGACCGGATCGGCAATTGCCGCGCCTTGCGCGCCGACCACCTTGTTACCGCCGATCACGACTCGCCCGCCGGTGATATCGGCGGCTGTCCAGCCCGCCCCGTCATGCCGGATCAGCGTCGCCAGATCCTCGCGCCACACCGTCATGCCGGCACGCGGTGCGGCGAACCGCCAGCCCCCCGGCGTCCAGCCGCCAGCGCCTGCGCGTGGGGGCCCCCAG
>NZ_JRVI01000233.1:0-2021 GCF_000783375.1 Sphingomonas sp. Ant20 | reverse complement strand
GGGGGCGTCGCGCCGCCGCTGGTCAATCTGGGCGGCGGGTTCGGCGTGCCCTATTTCGCCAACGACGTCGCGCTCGACGTCGAGCGGGTCGGTGCGGCGCTGTACGCGGCACTCGAGACCCGCGCGGCGGTGCTGCGCGACACCCGGTTCGCGATCGAGCTCGGGCGGTGGCTGGTCGCCGAGGCCGGCGTGTACCTGACCCGCGTGATCGACGTGAAGCACAGCCAGGGCGAAGTCTTCGTCGTGGTCGATGGCGGGCTCAATCATCAGCTCGCGGCGAGCGGCAATTTCGGCACCGTCGTCCGGCGCAACTATCCGATCGCGGTCGCCGCGCGAATGGGGGAGGCGGCCGCCGCGGACGCGGTGTCGGTCGTGGGACCGCTGTGCACCCCGCTCGACCGGCTCGGCGACCGGGTCGCGCTGCCGCCGGTCGGGCCCGGGGACCTGATCGCGATCTTCATGGCGGGCGCATACGGCGCCAGCGCGAGCCCGGCGGCGTTTCTCGGGCATCCACCCGCGCTCGAGATCGTTACTTCAGTCCAACCCCAGCCATGAGCGTGGCGGCGGGCGGGGTTGCGGAGCGCTCCTAAACGCTATCTTCACCTGTTTCCCTGCATAGCCCGTGCGAGTTTAACCGGCCATCGGACACCCGTTGCCGGGATGGCGCCAGGAGATCAGTGCCCATGCGTTCCGGACCCGTTTCCCGTTCCCTGTTCACGCTGGGGCTCGCCGCGTCGTCGCTGGCCGCCTGCAGCAGCACCGGCGGTCCGCCCGAACTGCCGCCCGCGGCCTATGTCGCGAACAAGGAACTGCCGGGCGAGGAATATGTGATCGGCCCGCTCGATCAGCTCAACATCTTCGTCTGGCGCAATCCCGAACTGTCGTCGAAGGTCCAGGTCCGCCCCGACGGCCGGATCACGACGCCCTTGGTCAACGACATGTCCGCGGTCGGCAAGACGCCCGCACAGCTCGCCGACGACATGAAGAAGGCGCTCGGCGAATATGTCAAAAACCCGATCGTCTCGGTCATCGTCGAGAATTTCAGCGGCACCTACAGCCAGCAGGTCCGCATCGTCGGCGCGACCGAAAAGCCCGCCTCGATCCCCTATCGCGCCAATATGACGCTGCTCGACGCGATGATCGCGGTCGGCGGGCTCAGCCAGTATGCGGCGGGCAACAAGGCGCGGCTGGTGCGCTACGACCGGGCGAGCGGCAAGCAGAGCGAGTTCTCGCTGCAGATCTCGAACCTGTTGAAAAAGGGCGATTCGTCCGCCAATGTCAGGCTTGAGCCCGGTGACGTCATCATCATCCCCGAATCGATGTTCTGAGGCGTGGCGGTATGAACGGCATCTATGACGAGGCGCGGGTCGCGCTGCACGCGATCTGGACGCGGCGCTGGCTCGCGCTCGCGATCGCGTGGGGCGTGTGCGTCCTCGGCTGGCTGTTCGTATCGCAGATCCCGAGCCGGTATGAATCGCGCGCGCGCGTCTTCGTCCAGATGCAGAACCTGCTGCCCGCGAGCATGGACCAGCCGTCGGCCTCGAGCCGCACCGACATCGACACGATCCGCCAGACGCTGACCTCCGCGGTCAATCTGGAGAAGGTCGTGCGCGGCACCGACCTTGCCAACACGGTCGCCAGCGACCGCGACGTCGCCGACCGCGTCGCCAGCCTCGCCCAGTCGATCAAGGTGACGTCGGCGCAGGACAATCTGTTCGAGATCGCGACGACCGCGGCGAGTCCGAAGCTGGCGCGGACGATCACGCAGAAGCTGATCGACATCTTCGTCGAGGGCAATCTGGCAGGCGACCGGACGAGTACCAGCCAGAGCCTCAGCTTTCTCGACAAGCAACTGGCACAGCGGCAGAAGCAGCTGCAGGACGCGGAGGCCAAGCGCGCCGACTTCCAGAACCGCTATCTCGGGGCGCTGCCCGGCACCGGGTCGGTCGCCGACCGGATCGGCGCCGCGCGGTCGCAGATGGCGCAGGTCGATGGCGATCTCGCCGCGGCGCAATCGGGGC
>NZ_JRVI01000232.1:0-2249 GCF_000783375.1 Sphingomonas sp. Ant20 | reverse complement strand
ACCGCGTCGCCGCGTCATAGTGTTTCACCAGCGCGAACCGCCGCGCGATCCCGTCGCCGAGCCCCAGCACCTCCCCGACCGCCTCGGCATCGAACGGATCGCGCAACCGGAAGCTGCGCGCCGGCCCCATCCGCGCGCGGAAGAACGCCAGCAGCACGCCGATATCCGCCTCGCTCCGCAGCCCCGGCCCGACATCATAGCTCGTCCGCGCCTCCGCCCACGCAGCGTTGCGCTGCTCCGCGCCCCCCGCGCTCGTCAGGATCGCGGTCGAAAACCCCGGTATCACTTCCGCCTCGCGCCCCAGCGCGAGCGGAAACAGCACGTCGTCATGCGCGTCCACGATATCGTCTCCCTCTTCGGTCTCGAAATGCACAAAGCCGTCGCGCATCACCTGCGGCAGCGCCCAGACGAACGTCTCGCCGACGCCGCGCGCCCGCGCCGCCACCGCCGCCGCCTCGATCCGCGCCCAATCGCCCGCACGCTCGGGCGCGGTCACGAACCCCGACAGATAGTGTTGCCGCTCGACCGGATAGCCCAGCCGGCCCTCGACCAGCGCGACCGCATCCGCCGACGACGCGACGTCGCCCGCGGTCACCCAGTCATAATCCTCCAGCTGCAGCACATCGAACGCGGGTGACGCCCAGCCGACCGGCATGTTCGCGCGCTTCGCCTCGGGCGCCCCCGCATCGAGCACCGTCGGCAGATAGGTCAGCAGATGCGTCACGCACCCGCCCGCTTCCCCCTTTACCGCCGCGACCAGGGCCGCGGTCGACGCCGCCAGGCACGCCCCCGCCGCCTCCAGCGTCGCGATCTGGTCTGCGCTCTTGCCCCCGCGGATGCTCGCCATCGCCACCGGCGCGAACGCCGCGACCGCGCTCGCATCATAGAGGCACGGCCGCCCGTCGGGCATCACCCACCACCAGGCTCGCCGACCTGGAACTGCGCCGGCAGTCCCGCCGCCACCGCGAGCCCGACACGCGCGCGCCACCGCCTGCAGATACGCCATCGCCCCGCCATGCGCGGGCGACAGCAGCGTAGACGGCGGCTCCCACCCCGTCAGCGCGGGCGCGCCATCGGCGGCGCGCTGTTTCCAGTCGTTCCAGCAATGCGCATCGAACAGCTCGTAGCTCAGCGACCAGATCACGCCGTACCCCAGCGCCTTTGCGCGCCCCGCGAAATCCCGGTGCCACGCTGCGCACGCCGCGTTCAGCACACCCCCCGCCAGCGACACGTAGAATCCACCGCCCGCGCCCTCGAGCCGGAAATAATGGCTCATCCCCACATAATGGACGATGCTCCCCCGATACCCCAGGTGCAGCGCGTTGCGCAGCAGCCGCGCCGGCGTCAGATTATAGCTGTCGTCATAGCCGCTCGCGATCCGCAGCCCATGCTCGGGCACCACCGCCTCGCCGATCGCGAGCACCGATCCCGGCCCCTCGCACGCCATCTCGGTCAGCTCGACCCAGCCCTCGCGCATCCCCGCCAGCGGCGCGTCGACGCCGCGATAGTCGGGCGGCACCAGCGACACGAACATCCGGTCGATATCCCCCGCCCAGACGGACTCGCTGTCCTCGGGCAGGTCGAACCCGCCGACCAGCGCCGCGAAATCGAGCGACACCAGCGCGTCCTCCGGCGTCCCCACCGCATAATTCCACAACCGCACATACCAGGCCCGCGCGACTCCCGCCGCATCGCGCCCCTCGATCGTCAGCGTCGGGCCATTGATCGCATCGAGCGGCATCACACCCCCCCGACCGCCACCGGAACCGCAGCCGACACCCCCGAAAATCCCGCGCGGTCTCGTACCGCAGCAACGGATGATCATAGCGATCCTCCGCCGCCCAGATCAGCCCCGCCAGATCATCCGCCCTGTAGAACACCGCATCGACGCGCAGCGCATCCGGCCCCGTAGTGACCACCGACGCCATCATCGGCCGCGGAAAATCCACCGTCCAGAACCGCGGATCGAACCGCGACATGGTCCCCTCGACCTGCCCCGTCCGCCCCGAACACACCCACTGCGCCATGAACCATCTCCAATTCGAAGGGGGGAGGGTGAGGGGCCTTGAGGCTAGCGCCCCCGCCCAACCACCCCTCACCCCCCCGTCGCGTAACCGCTCCTCCTCCCCTCTCCCCCAAGGGGAGAGGGGGCACCAAAACCCCTCTCCCCTCGGGGGAGAGGGAAGGGGCCCGCGCGCTCTTGCGCGTGGAGGGTGAGCACGTGAGGCTCGCGACTCCCCCTCACTCCA
>NZ_JRVI01000231.1:0-2982 GCF_000783375.1 Sphingomonas sp. Ant20 | reverse complement strand
ACGCCCCCGCCGACGCGGCAGAGCTGGGCCGGGCGGCGCGCGCGCAGGTGCTGCGACGCTATGGCTGGGACGCACGGCTAGCACCGCTCGATGCGCTGTTCGGAGTCGATGGCAGCCGGTCCCCATCGTGATCGATCGCCCCGCGACGTCCTGGCCCCGGCATCTGCTCGCGCTCGGCATCGCGGCGATCCTGCTGCTCGCGCTGTTCCGCCGCGACGTCGCCGATCTGACGACGATCTGGTGGACCAGCACGACCTTCGGCCACTGTCTGTTCATCGCCCCGGTGATCGCCTGGCTGGTGTGGCAGCGGCGTGGCGCGCTCGCGCAGCTGAGGCCGGTCGGCTGGTGGCCGGGGCTGGCGCTGGTCGCGGTCGGCGGGGCAGGGTGGCTGATGGGCGACGCGGCCTCGGTCAATCTCGCGCGGCAACTGGGGCTGGTACTGATGCTGCAGGGCGCGGTCGTCGCGATCCTCGGCCCCAATGTCGCGCGCGGATTGCTGTTTCCGCTCGGCTATGCGCTGTTCCTCGTGCCCTTCGGCGAGGGGATCGAGCCGCCCTTGCAGGCGGTGACCGTCGCGATCGTCATGCCGCTGCTGCATCTGGTCGGCGTGCCCGCGGTCGTCGACGGCGTGCTGATCCATGCCGGCCGCTATTATTTCGAGGTGGCGGAGGCGTGCTCGGGCGCCAAGTTCGTGATCGCGATGGTCGCGTTCGGGGTGCTCGTCGCCAATGTCTGTTTCGTGTCGTGGCGGCGCCGCGCGGTGTTCCTTGTCGTGTCAGTGGTCGTGCCGGTCGTCGCCAACGGGTTTCGTGCGTTCGGGACGATCTGGGCGGCCGAGCTGACCTCGGTCGAGGCGGCGACGGGGCTCGACCACATCGTCTATGGCTGGCTGTTCTTCGCGCTCGTGATGGCGGCGGTGCTGGCGATCGGCTGGCGCTGGTTCGACCGCGCGCCCGACGATCCCGCCTTCGATCCGACGCGTCTGCAAACGACGCCGCGCTATCGCGGCGATCTCGCCGTCATCACGCTGCTCGTGCTGGCGGTCGCATCGGCGTTTCCGGCGTGGAGCACGGCCATCGCCGGGCGGCGGCAGGCGCTGCCCGCGCAGATCGCGCTGCCCGACGTGCCGGGCTGGCACCGCGTCGATGTCAGCGTGCGCGCGGCGTGGATGCCCTGGTATCCGGGCGCGGACCATTATCTGTTCGGCCGCTATGCCGACGCCTCGGGCGCGACCGTCGACATGGCGGTCGCGGTATTCGGGCGGCAGGGCGACGGGCACGAGCTGATTGCGTTCGGCACGGGTGTGCTGCGCGAGGAGGATCGCTGGGTCCGCGTCGCGGACCTGCCCCCGGTCGCGGACGCCGCGGGTGCACGCGGTTCGGCGATGCGGATTACCGCGCCGGGACCCGTGGAGCGCATCGTCGCGACGTGGTACCGGGTCGGCGATGCTACCACCGATGACGGGATGATCGTGAAGATCGAGACGATGAAGGCGCGGCTGTTCGGCGGACCGCAGCGCGCGGTTGCGGTGCATCTGTCGGTCGAGGGTGGCGATCCGCGACCGATGGCGCGCTTCCTTGCCGCGCTCGGACCGGTCGGCACGGTCGCCGATCACGCCGCGGGCCTGCGCTGAATGTGCGGGATTGCCGGGATCTTTCACCCGGGCACGCCAAAGCCGGTCGATCCGAACCGCATCCAGGCGATGATCGCCGCGCTCGCGCATCGTGGTCCCGATGGCGACGGCATCTGGACCGCGCCGGGCGTCGGGCTGGGGCATCGCCGGCTGTCGATCATCGACCTCGAAGGCTCGCCGCAGCCGATGTCCGACGGCGACCTGACGATCAGCTACAATGGCGAGATCTACAATTTCGCCGAGCTTCGCGCCGACCTGATCGCGGCCGGCGCGCGCTTCCGCACCGCGGGTGATACCGAGGTGCTGCTCCACGGCTGGCGCGCCTGGGGGCCGTCGATGCTCGACCGGCTGAACGGCATGTTCGCCTTCGCGATCCACGATGCGGGCGCCCGCGCGCTGTTCCTCGCGCGCGACCGGCTGGGGGTGAAGCCGCTTCATTATGTCGAGCTGGCGGACGGGTCGGTCGCCTTCGCCTCCGAGCTGAAGGGCCTGCTCGCCAACCCGCTGGTGCGGCGCGCGCCCGATCTGTCCGCGGTCGAGGATTACATGGCGCTCGGCTACGTCCCCGACGACGCCTGCCTGGTCGCAGGGGTTAAGAAGCTCGCCGCGGGGCATTTCCTGCTGATCGAGCGCGGGCGCGGCATGCCCGCGCCGCGCCGCTGGTGGGACGTCGACTTCTCCAACCGCGCGACCGGCTCCACCAAGGCGCTGGGCGAGGAACTGGTCGATCGGATGCGCGCGGGCGTGCGGTCGCGGATGGTCGCCGACGTGCCGCTCGGCGCGTTCCTGTCGGGCGGGGTCGACAGCTCGGCGGTGGTCGCGCTGATGGCGGAGGCGAGTCCGCGCGCGGTCCGGACCTGCACGATCGGTTTCGACGAGGCGGGGCATGACGAGCGCACCCATGCGACGACGATCGCACGCCGCTTCGCGACCGATCATGCCGAGCGGGTCGTCGATCCCGACGATGTCGCGCTGATCGACACGCTGGTCGCCGCGTTCGACGAACCGTTCGCAGACGGATCCGCGCTCGCCACCTATCAGGTCTGCGCACTGGCCCGCGAGCGGGTGACGGTCGCGCTGTCGGGCGACGGCGCAGACGAGGCGCTGGCGGGCTATCGCCGCTACCGCTTCCAGGCCGCGGAGGAGCGCGTGCGCGGCCTGCTCCCCGCGCATCTCAGGACGCAGATATTCGGCGTACTCGGCCGGCATTACCCCAAGGCCGACTGGGCACCGCGACCGTTCCGCGCCAAATCGACCCTGCTCGCGCTCGCGGCAGGCGGCGGCGAGGCCTATGCCCGCTCGGTCGGCGTCACGACGCCAGAGGTGCGCGCGCGGCTGTTCTCGGGGCG
>NZ_JRVI01000230.1:0-1238 GCF_000783375.1 Sphingomonas sp. Ant20 | reverse complement strand
TGCCGGCCGCGGGTCAGCGCGGTGTTGGCGGCGCGATCCTCGAGCGCGGAGGCGCGCGTCGCGGTCGCCTGCGCGATCCCCGCCTGCGCGATCGCGACATTGGCGCGTGCGGTGCGTAGCGCGTTCGTCGCTGCGGTCACCTCGTCACCCGATACCGCGCCCGCCGCGACCAGCGCCTGGCGACGCTGATAATCGATCTGCGCGCGGTCGAGATTGCCCTGGGCGAGCAGCAGCTGCGCGCGGGCGGCACCGATATCGGCACCGCGCGCATTGGCCTGCGCCTGGAGCGCATCGCCCGTCGCCGCGGTCTGGCCATAGCGGCGCTCGGCGCCTGCCAGATCGGCTTCGGCCTGCGCGACCGCGATCTGCAGGTCGGCATCGTCGAGCCGCATCAACACCTGCCCGCGCTTGACGGTCTGTGTGTTGCTCACCGTGACCGCGATCACCTGCCCGCTGACCAGCGGCATGACCTGCGCGGTTTCGGCGGCGACATAGGCGTTGTCGGTCGTCACGCGCTTCGACAGCACGAGCGCATCGTAGACGAAATACAGGATGGCGATCACGACCAGCACGGCCGCGAAGATCAGCAGCAGCCGCTTGCGCTTGCCCGGGTTGGCGGTGTCGACCTTGGGGCTGTCCTTGGGATCGGCCTTGGGCTCCTCGGCAGGAGTCTGGTCGCTGTCGTGGGATGGGGTGTCCATCATCGTGTCCCGCTGGTCTGGATAAGGGGTTGGAAGCCGCCGCCGAGCGCGCGCACCAACTGCACGTCGAGCGCGAACCGGCGCGAATCGATCGCCGCGACCGAACGCCGCGCGGTCAGCACCGCTTCCTCGGCGCTCAGCACGTTGAGAAAGGTCGACAGGCCGCCGCGATAGCGCAGCTGCGCCACCTGATACGCGCCTTCGGCATCGACCAGCGACGCGCGCGCATCGCGCATCTGTGCGGCGACCTGGCGCCGGCTGGTCACGACATCCGCGACCTCGCGCAGCGCGTTGATCACGATGCGGTCATAGCTGCCGACCGCCTCGTCATACTGGCCGCGCGCCTGCCGATACTGGCCCTGCAGCGCGCCGCCGCGAAAGATCGGCAGGCTGATCGCCGGGCCGACATTGCCGATGCTCGATCCGCCCTTGAACAGGTTGTCGAGGCCGAGCGATTGCAGCCCGATCAGCCCCGACAGGCTGAGATTGGGGTAGAAATCGGCGCGGGCGACCTTGATCCGGCTCGCCGCCGCGGCG
>NZ_JRVI01000023.1:0-51642 GCF_000783375.1 Sphingomonas sp. Ant20 | reverse complement strand
GCAGGCAGCGCGCCGCGGACCGCGCCGTTCGCGGCGACCCCGCCCGCGACGACGAGCGCGGTGGGTGTGACCGTCAGACCGTTCAGCGCCCTGGTCGTGCGGTCGATCAGGCAATCGACCACCGCGGCCTGGAACGACGCGGCGATATCCTCCGGCGGATAGTCCCCGACGACCCGCGCGACCGCGCTCTTGAGACCGGCAAAGGAGAAATGCGGTTCGGCCGAACCTTGAGCGGGCGCGGCAGCGGCACGGCCTTTGGATTACCCAGCGCGGCGGCCCGCTCGACCGCGGGGCCTCCCGGGAAGCCGAGGCCGAGGATCTTCGCAGTCTTGTCGAACGCCTCACCGGCCGCATCGTCGATCGTCGTCGCGAGTCGGCGATAGGCGCCGACCCCTTCGACCAGCAACAACTGGCAATGCCGCCCGACACGAGCAGCAGGAGATAGGGGAAGGCGAGATCGGGATCGGACAGCCGCGGCGACAGCGCATGGCCTTCCAGATGGTTGACCGCGATCAACGGCTTGCCCGCGGCGTGCGCGAGCGCCTTGCCGGTGACGAGCCCGACCATGACCCCGCCGATCAGCCCTGGGCCCGCGGTCGCGGCGATCGCATCGACATCGGCCAGCTTGAGCCCCGCATCGGCCAGCGCCGCGACGATCAGCGGCTCGAGCGCCTCGACATGCGCGCGTGCCGCGATCTCCGGCACGACCCCGCCGAACGGCGCATGCGCCGCCTCCTGCCCGAGCAACCGGTGCGCCAGCACCTGTCGATCGGCGGTGACGAGCGCGGCGGCGGTTTCGTCGCAGGAAGATTCGATACCCAGAATGATCATCCCATATCCCTATCGCGCCGGACAAGGCTTGTCCTCACGCTTGTCGAACGCGCCGCGTTTCTGCATGCAGGCGTCATGACTAGTTTTCGGCTCGGCACACGCGGCTCGCCCCTCGCCCTCGCGCAGGCAGGCATGGTGCGCGACGCCTTGTGCGCCGCGCATGGCTGGTCCCCGGGATCGGATCGAGACGGTCGTGATCCGTACCACGGGCGACCGTGTGCAGGATCGCGCGCTCGCCGAGATCGGCGGCAAGGCGCTGTGGACGAAAGAACTCGATCGTGCGCTGCACGACGGTGAGATCGATTGCGCCGTGCATTCGATGAAGGATGTCGAGACGATCCGCCCGCAGACCCTGCAGATCGCCGCGATGCTGCCACGCGCGGACGTGCGCGACCGGCTGATCGGCGCGGAAACGCTTGCCGATTTGCGCCAGGGTGCTGTCGTCGGCACCAGCTCGCCGCGGCGACGCGCGCAGATGCTGCGATCGCGCCCCGATCTCGACATCGTCCTAATCCGCGGGAACGTCGATACGCGGCTCGCGCGGGTCGCGGCCGGCGACATGGACGCGACGCTGCTTGCCGCCGCCGGGCTCGATCGTCTCGGGCGGACGGCGATCGGTCATGCCATCCCGACCGACATCATGCTGCCCGCGCCGGCGCAGGGCGCGGTCGGGATCGAGACCTTGGTCGGCAAGCCGGCCCATGCGATCGTCGCGGCGATCGATCACGCCGATACCAGTCTGTGCGTCCGGACCGAACGCGCGCTGCTCGCGCGGTTGGGGGCGGATTGCCATTCGCCGGTCGCGGCGCTCGCCTCGCTCGCCGGCGAGACGCTGACGCTGCGCGGCGAACTGATCGCCGAGGATGGGTCGTGCGACGTCGCCGGCGCGATCGAAGGCGGGATCGACGAAGATCTCGGTACCGCGCTCGCGCTCGATCTGCTGACCCGCGCCCCCGCCAGCGTCCGGCGCCTGTTCGCCGCATGACCCGCATCGTCGTGCTGCGCCCGGAACCGGGCAATGCCGACACATGCGCCAAGCTTCGCGGACTGGGGCTCGAGCCCCTGGCGATGCCGGTGTTCACGGTCGTGCCCGTCGCCTGGACGCCGCCCGACCTCGGCGGGTTCGATGCCGTTCTGCTGACCAGCGCGAACGCGATTCGCCATGGCGCCCTGCCCGACACACTCAAGGCGCTGCCTGTGATTGCGGTCGGCGACGCCACGGCCGCCGCCGCCCGACGCGCCGGCTTCAGTGTCGCGGTGACCGGCACCAGCAACGTCGATGCCGCGATCGACACAGCGCGGGCGTCCGGGTTCGACCGCCTGTTCCACCCGGCGGGCCGCGATCGCAGACCGACCGGCCCGGGCGTCGTCGCGTGCACCGTCTATGCGAGTGACGCGCTGCGGATCGGCGATAGCGTGTTGCCTCGGCACGAAGACCTGCTCGTGCTGATCCATTCGCCCCGCGCCGCGCATGCGTTCGCTGAGCATGTCGCACAGGCCGGCGTCGACCGGTCGCGCATCACGATCGCGGTGATCAGCCAAGCCGCGGCAGACGCGGCGGGCAGCGGCTGGGCCGCGCTGGTCGTGGCGGAGACTCCCACCGACGATGCGCTTGTCACGATCGCCGCAAAGCGCGCGATTGACCCTGACGCGCGTCGCGGGGATAAGCGCGTCATGAGCGACCACGTGCCGATCGAGCGTCCCCGGGCACGCGGCCCCCGCCTGGGTGTTATCATCATAGTGATCGGACTGGCTTTTATCGCCGGATCGGTGGCGATGGGCTATGCGCTGAAAACGATGCCATGGTTTGGTCAGCGCACCGGTCTGACGGCCGCTGGATCGACCACGGCCGCTGCGGCATCGGGCAACCCCGATTTCACCCCCGCGCAACCGCTCAACGCCAATGGCGAACAGCCGCGGGTCGACACCGCAATGCTGGCAACGCGCGAGGCGACGCTGGCGGGCCAGCTCACCGCGCTCGAGGCCCGGACCGCAGCCGTGTCGAGCGACGCGATGGCAGCCGGTGGTCAGGCGACCCGCGCGGAAGGCCTTATGGTCGCGTTCGCCGCGCGTCGGGCGATCGAGCGCGGTGTCGGGCTGGGCTATATCGAGGAGCAGCTGCGGCTGCGCTTCGGGCGCGCCCAGCCGCGCGCCACGGCCGCGGTGATCCAGGCCGCGCACCAGCCGGTCACGATCGAGGATCTGCGCCAGGGGCTCGATACGATCGCGCCGCAGATCACGAGCACCAACGGGACGACCAATGACAGCTGGCTGCAGACCGTGCGGCGCGAATTCAGCAACCTGATCGTGCTGCGCGAAGAGAGCATGGCCTCGCCCATGCCCGCCGACCGTCTTGCACGGGCGCGTCGACTGCTCGAGGCCGGCCAGGTCGAGGCGGCCCGCGCCGAGGTCGAGCGCCTGCCCGGCGCGACGCAGGCGAGCAACTGGATGGACGCTGCCCGCCGCTACATCGTCGCGCGCAAGGCGCTGGATATCCTCGAGAACACCGCGCTGATGGGCCAGGCGGGCCAGCCCCAGCCCACCCCGATCGTGGTCACCACCCCGGTGCTGCCACCGGTCGCGACATCGACGCAGAGCGAGGCGCCGGTCGCCGTACCCGCCCCCTGACGCCCCGCCCGGGCGACCGGCCGAGGCCTGTCGCCTAGGACTTGTCAGGGCGTCAGAAGGAGTTCCAGTCGTCCTCGTGGCGAACCATCGCCGGGATTGCGGCTGGCGGCAGCGGCTTGACCGGCGACGTATAGCTTTCGGGCTGGCCATAATCCTGTTTCGCAGGTGCGACCGGCGGTCTGCCAGCGCGGGAGTCGCCGGTGCGGAACCGTCGGGCCTGGTCGGCCAGCGTGCCCACCTCGGCGGCTAGGTTGCGCGCTGCCGCCGACGTTTCCTCCACCATCGCGGCATTTTGCTGCGTCGTCTGGTCCATCGTCCCGATCGTCGCGGAAATCTCGGTGATCGCGACCGACTGGGCCTGATTGTCCCGCGCCATGGTGGCGAGCAGGGCGTGAACCTGTGCCACGTCGTCCGATATCGCCGCGAGCGCACCATCGACCTTCGTCACCGCATCGACCGCGGTGACGATGTCGGTCTGCGTCACCGTCAGCTGGTCGCGCGCGCGCTTGGCCTCTTCCTCCGCACGCATCGCGAGCGCGGATACCAGATCGGCCACGACCGCGAATCCGCGACCCGCGTCGCCGGCCCTTCCCGCCTCGACCGCGGCGTTCATCGCCAGGACGCGTGTTTGGAAGGCGATCTTGTCCAGCCCCTCGATCACGCTGTCGATGCCCTTGGCGCTGTCCGATACGCGGCCCATCGCCTGTACCGCCAGATCCGCCACCGTGCGACCGCCCCCGACCGTCGCGATCGCCTGATCGGCGCGTTCGACCGTCTGGCCGGCCGCGGTCACGGAGGCGCGAAGCCGGCCATCCATCTGGGTCACGGACGCGGCAGTCTCCTCAAGCGACGCGGCATTGCTCTCGGTCCGGCGGGCAAGATCCTCCGATGCCTGCGCGATCTCATTGGATCCGGTGCGGATCGCGGTGGCGCTTTCGGACACCGCGCCGATCAGCGTGCGCAACTGGTTGAGCGCGTCGTTATAGCTGTCCTCGAGCGGCGCGAAGCTGGCCGGGAGCCCCGTCAGCGTCGTCGACAGATCCCCGGCGGCAAGCGCGTTCAGCGCCTTGCCCATGGTCGTGATCGCAGCGTTGCGTTCGACCTGGGCTTCCTCGAAATACATCGACAGCGACAATTCCATGTCAAGCAGCGCCGCCTTGACGATCGCGATGCCGGCATCGGTCGCGCTCGGCGTGCGGAGCCCCTTCACCAGCCGCCGCCAAGGGCTGTAGTGGCGGCCGATCCCCGCAAGCAGATTTTCGAGAACGAGCGCATAGGCGCCGACATACCATCGCGGCTCGAGCCCGATCCGCGCGTGAACGGTCCCGATCCGCCGTACGCTGTCATAGAAGCTCGCGTCGAACTGGCCTCGTGCGATGTTCATCCAGTGCTTGGCCTGAGCCGACTTGGCCGAAGTCATGTGGCCGGCATCGCGAAAGAAGGGCGAGGTTTCGGGCTGATTGCGGACCCGGTCGTAGAATTTGTCGAGCGCGCCGCCGATCAGGGATTCGATCAAGGGCCGGACGGCGGCGACGGTCGCCTGCTGATCGGCTCCCATTTCCATGAATGCGAGACGCGACGAAACTTGGTCAACGGACACGGACGGCTCCGAATATAGCGGTAGATGACCAATTTATAGCAACGCGGCGCCGCTATCGGTCAGGTCCGCCTCAACAAATCGTCATCGTCGAGCATACATAGATCAAGCATGCCGTACGTATGGCGTGATGCCATCTGGGAGTTTACCGTGGAGGTTTGGAATCACCCGATCGGCGAAAGCCGCTGCCGTTCAAGGCAGCGACTGGAGCGGGCGAAGGGATTCGAACCCTCGACCCCAACCTTGGCAAGGTTGTGCTCTACCCCTGAGCTACGCCCGCTCTGGCGCCTGTGCCGCCGGTCTGTAACGACACGGTGGCGGGGGTAAGGCGCGCTATTAGCCCGGGGTTTCGGATCCGGCAAGCGCCTTCTTTGCAAAATTTGCAGCGACCATCGCGAAGAATGTCCTTGGCGACTCCCCCAATAGAACATTACAAGAACAATTGTGAACGACTCGACCGCCCTGATCGCCCGCCTCAAGCGGATCGCGACGACCGGCCTGCCATCGCAGCGCGATGGCCGGGCGGTCGAGGCCTGGATGACCGAGGGCATGGCCAAGGCGCAGCTGCACGAGATCTTCGCGTCAGTCGACGATTCGGCAAGCGCCGCGGGTTTCGCGGTCGCGACAACTCTGGCCGCGCGAGCGGTGCCGTTATTGTGGCTGCGCACCGAGGCGAGCGAACGCCAGGGCGGGCGACTCCACGCAAACGGTCTGGTGGAAATGGGTCTCGACGTCTCGTCGCTGGTCCTCGCGCTGGTCGATGACGAGGCCAGCCTGTTGCGCACCGCCGCGGATGCCGCACGATGCCAGGGGCTGGGAACGCTGGTCATCGAATCCTGGGGTCGGGCGGCGAGAATCGATCTGACGGCGACGCGTCGGCTGATGCTGGCCGCCGAAACCTCGGGCGTGACCATACTCAGCCTCAGGATCGATGCGGCCCCCGTGCCCAGCGCCGCTGCGACGCGCTGGCAGGTGACATCGTGCCGGTCGCAACCGCTGGACGCGGACGCCCCGGGCAAGCCGGCCTTCGATATCGAATTGCTGCGTCGACGCGGAGGCCAGGCCGGCCTGCGCTGGCGCGTGGAGTGGAATCGTGACGCGTATGACTTCGAACAAGCCCTCCCCCAACCCGACATTGAAACCAGCATCGATACCGCGCCGCTATCTGGCGCTGGTATTCCCATGGTTGCCGATCGAGCGGCTGCGGACGATGCGCCCCCATCTGTTCGTCGGACGGGCTGAGGCACCGATCGCGTTCGTCGAGTCGGTTGCGGGCGGGGTACGGCTCAAGTCGCTCGACCGCGAAGCGCTTCGCGCCGGGCTCGAACCCGGGCTGACGCTTGCCGATGCGCGGGCACGCGTACCCGGACTCGAAACCTATCAGCATGATCCGCATGCCGATCACGAATGGCTCGAGCGGCTGGCGGACGGATGTCAGCGCTATACCCCGTCGGTCGCGCTCGATGCCCCGGACGGGTTGATCCTCGACATCGCCGGCTGCGTCCATGAATTCGAGGGTGAGCGCCGGCTTGCCGCCGATCTTGAGGAACGGCTGGCCCGCCGCGGCCTGCTGGTGCGACATGCCTTTGGCGACACGCCGGATACCGCGCGGGCGCTCGCGCGGTTCGCAGGGGCGCCTGCCCCCGACGAACGCCGCGCGGTGAAGCGCCTGCCGGTCGCAGCACTCGGCCTCGACGACGATGCGACGACCGCCTTGTCGCGCGCCGGGTTGAAGACGGTGGGCGACGTGATGGCACGCCCGCTCAGCGTGATCGCGGCGCGATTCGGCGAAGACGCCGCGATGATGATCCGCAGGCTCGACGGAACAGTGAAAGGGCCGATCGTGCCGCGGCAGACGATCGCACGGATCGGCGTCGAACGCCGCTTTGCCGAGCCGATCGCGCGCACCGACTATGCGCTCGAGATCCTGTCCGAGCTTGCGACCGAGGCCGGGATCCAGCTCGCCGAACGCCATGAGGGTGGCAGGCGCTGGGAGGCGCGGCTGTTTCGCGCCGATGGGCTAGTCCAGCGGTTGCGGATCGAGACGGGTCAGCCGACCCGCGACGTCGCCGTGCTGATGCGGCTGTTCCGCGAGCGGATCGACAGTCTCGCTGATCCGCTCGACCCCGGCTTCGGCTATGATCTGATCCGCCTCGACATCGCGCTCGCTGAACGGCTGGATGCGACTCAGCTGAAGCTGGAGGGCGGGCAGAAGGGAGACGGTCAGGACCGGGACGGCCAGAACCGGAACGTGGCGCAACTCGTCGACCAGCTCGGCACGCGGCTCGGTCGGGCACGGGTAAGGCGGTTCGCGGCGCGCGACAGCCATATCCCCGAACAGGCCGAACTGATGCTGCCGGCGGCGGACGCCGCCGCGGTCAGTGCGCGCCCGGCACCGTGGGCCGCCCCCGAATCGGGCGAACCGCCGCTGCGCCCGATCTATCTGTTCGATCCGCCGCACCCGATCGAATCGATGATGGCCGAGGTTCCGGACGGTCCGCCGCACCGGTTCCGCTGGCGCCGCACCGTCCACGACGTCGCGCATAGCGAGGGGCCCGAACGGATCGCGGGCGAGTGGTGGCGGCGTCAGGACATTCCGACGCGCGATTACTACCGGGTCGAGGATCGCCGCGGCAGGCGCTTCTGGATCTTCCGGCACGGCCTGTATTCGGAGGTCGAGACACCGCGCTGGTATCTCCACGGCGTCTTCGCATGACCGCGCCGTGACCGCCTTTGCCGATCCCGCCTTTGCCGAACTCGTTGCGGCGACCAATTTCTCGTTCCTCGACGGCGCGAGCGATGCCGGAACCATGGTCGGTCGCGCGGTCGAGCTGGGCCTTGGCGGCATCGGCATCGCCGATCGCAATACCGTCGCCGGCGTGGTCCGCGCGCACCAGGCGCTGAAGAAGGCCAAAGACGGACTGCTGGGGATGATGCTGCCGCCGATCGACTTCCGGCTGATCGTCGGGGCGCGGCTGGTGTTCGAGGACGGGACCCCCGACATCGTCGCCTATCCCTCGACCCGGCGTGGCTGGGGGCGACTGACCCGCTTGCTCACCGTCGGCAACCGACGTGCCGAAAAAGGCGGCTGCATCCTCGGGCTCGGCGACCTGATCGCGCATCATGCCGACATGATGCTCGTGGTGATGCCCGAGAGCAGCTCGCGTGGCGCAACGGCCGTCTCGCCGCTGCCCGACGGTGACACGCTGCCCGACGCCGCGACCGCGACCTGTCGAGCGTCCTCCACGCGGTGAAGCGGCTGGGGGCGGACTGTGTCTGGCTCGGCGTGACGATGCCGCGCGGCGGACGCGATCGGCGGCGGCTGGCACGGCTGGCGCGGCTCGCCGACGCCGCGGGCATACCCGTGCTCGCGACCACCGACGCGCTTTATGCCTATCCCGACGACCGCGACCTGCACGACATCGTCACCTGCATCCGCGAAGGGACCAGCATCCACAAGGCCGGTCGCCTGCTCGCCGCCAATGGCGAACGCCATCTGAAGGACACAGACGAGATGGCGCGGCTGTTCCGCGATCGTCCCGATGCGGTGGGGCAAAGCACCCGCCTGATGGCGCGGATCGCGTTCTCGCTCGACGACCTGCGCTACGAATATCCGCATGAGCCTGTCCCGCCGGGATGGGAGGCGCAGGACTGGCTCGAACATCTCGTCTGGCAGACCGCGCTCGAGCGCTATGACGACCGCGTACCCGACAGGATGCTGGCGCTGCTCCATGAGGAGTTCACGCTGATCCGCGAGAAGAACTATGCCTATTACTTCCTGACCGTCTCCGACATCGTCCGGTTTGCGCGCAGCTGCGACCCGCCAATCCTGTGTCAGGGCCGCGGTTCGGCGGCCAATTCCGTGGTCTGCTATCTGCTCGGCGTCACCTCGGTCGATCCGATGAAATACGACCTGCTCTTCTCGCGCTTCGTGTCCAGCGAACGCGACGAGCCCCCCCGATATCGACGTCGATTTCGAGCACGAACGGCGCGAGGAGGTGATGCAGTATATCTATCGCCGCTATGGTCGCGACCGCGCGGCGATCGCCGCGACGGTCATCCATTATCGCCCCAAGAGCACGGTGCGCGAGGTCGGCAAGGCGCTGGGCCTGACCGAAGACGTGACACAGAAACTGACGAGCACGGTCTGGGGCAGTTTTTCGAGCCGGTTCGACGAACGCCGCTTCACCGAAACCGGGTTCGATCCCGACAATCCGGAGATCGCGCGGCTTCGCGAGATGGTCGACCGGCTGCTCGAATTCCCGCGGCATCTGTCACAGCATGTCGGCGGGTTCGTGCTGACGCAGGGACGGCTCGACGAAATGGTGCCGATCCACAACGGCGCGATGGCCGACCGCACCTTTATCGAATGGGACAAGGACGATATCGACGCGCTGGGGCTGATGAAGGTCGATATCCTTGCGCTCGGCATGCTGACCTGCATCCGCAAGAGCTTCGACCTGATGCGCGAGCATGGCCACGGCGATCACCTGCTCGACACGATCGCCGTCGCCGAGGACGATCGTGTCTATGACATGCTGTGCAGGGGCGACAGCATCGGCGTGTTCCAGGTCGAAAGCCGCGCGCAGATCAACATGCTGCCGCGCCTGCGTCCGCGCAAACTCTATGATCTGGTCGTACAGGTCGCGATCGTCCGCCCCGGACCGATCGAGGGCGACATGGTCCATCCCTATCTCCGCCGCCGCAGCGGCAAGGAGAAGGTCGACTTCCCCTCGCCCCACCCGCGTTTCGGCCCGCCCGACGAACTCCAGCAGCTGCTCCGCTTCACCTATGGCGTGCCGCTGTTCCAGGAACAGGCGATGAAGCTGGCGATCGTCGCGGCCGGGTTCACGCCGGGCGAGGCGAACCAGTTGCGCAAGTCGATGGCGACGTTCCGAAAGGTCGGCGGCATGGATAACTTCCAGGCCAAGCTGATCGGCGGCATGGTTCGCCGTGGCTATGAGGCGGAGTTCGCCGAACGCTGTTTCAAACAGATCGAGGGGTTCGGATCCTACGGCTTTCCCGAAAGCCATGCGCTGTCGTTCGCGCGGCTGGTCTATGTTTCGTCTTGGATCAAATGCTTCCACCCCGCCGTGTTCACCTGCGCGCTGCTCAATTCGCAGCCCATGGGGTTCTACGCCCCGGCACAGCTGGTGCGCGACGCGGTCGAACACGGGGTGACCGTGCTGCCCGTCGACGTGAATGCGAGCCTGTGGGACAATGGCCTCGAAGCCGGTACCACGGCCGGGCAGGAGGCGTTGCGCCTCGGCTTTCGGCAGGTCGACGGGTTCCGCGCGGAATGGGCGCACAATCTCGTCGCGGCGCGCACGCTCGCGCGGTTCACCGGGATCGAGGACCTTGCCCGCCGCGCCGACCTGCCGCAGCGCGCGATGAACCTGCTCGCTGATGCGGATGCGTTCCGCTCGCTCGCCAAGGACCGCCGCGAGGCGCTGTGGGACGTCCGCCGCACCCCGCCCAGGCAGCTCGCGCTGTTCGCCGCCGCCGATGTGCCCGAGCTGGGCGTCGAACCCGATGCGCAGCTTCCCGCGATGCCCTTGTCCGAACAGGTCGCCGCCGATTACCAGACGACCGGCCTGTCGCTGAAGGCGCATCCGATGGCGTTCCTGCGCGATCGCTTCGCCGCCGAGGGGATCCTGTCGAGCGCGCAGGCCTGTGCCACCAGGGACAGCCGGCGCGCCAGGGTCGCGGGCATCGTCCTCGTCCGCCAGCGCCCGGGTAAGGGCAATGCGATCTTCGTGACGATCGAGGACGAGACCGGCGTCACCAACGGGCTGATCTGGGCGCGCGATTTCGAGGCGAACCGCCGCGCGGTGATGGCCTCGCGGCTGATGGTTCTCGAAGGGGTGATCCAGCGCAGCGAGGAGGGTGTCACGCATCTGATCGCATCGCGCGTCCAGGATCGTAGCGCGATGCTCCGGTTCCTGTCCGAGGACCACGCACTCGATGCGCCATTGTGCCGCGCGGATGAAGTGGTCCGCTCCGTCCCGACGCGCAGTCCGGATCCACGGACGTCGCTGTCGCAACCCTCGCGCGCGCAGCATCCCCGCGACGTGCGTGTCCTGCCCAAGTCGCGCGACTTCCATTGAGAGTGTCGGTAAGATGGTGGCAATCACCGCGCCGCCGCCCCAGATAGCGCACAGTTCAATACGGGAGTGTATGTTGGCCACGCTTGGAATGTCGCCTGCCGAGAAGGACGCCGTCGAGGCGTTCCGTCGCGATGTCGTCGAACCGTCGATGACGAAACTCGTGATCATCGACTTCTGGGCGGAATGGTGCGGGCCGTGCAAGGCGCTCGGGCCGACGCTCGAAAAGGTCGCCGCCGATTATGCGGACAAGGGCGTCGTGCTGGCGAAGGTCGATACCGACAAGAACCAGTTCATTGCCGCGCAATTCCAGATCAAGTCGATCCCGACCGTCTATGCGATGTACCAGGGACAGCTGGTCGCCGACATGACCAGCGCACGCACCGATTCACAGCTGCGCGTGATCCTCGATCAGTTGCTCAAGCAGCTGCCGATCGAAGCGGAGGCCAATACCGCCGCCCCCGACATCGAACCACTGATCGCGATGGGTGAGGAGGTCCTTGCCGAGGGAGACGGGGAACGCGCGCTTGGCATCTTCCGCCAGATCGCCGACATGGCGCCCGAGCACCCCGCGGTCCATGCCGGCTTCGTCCGCGCGCTCGTCCTGACCGGGCAGCTTGACGAGGCGTCGGACTGGCTTGCGAACCTGGACCCTGCGATCGCCAAGGATCCGGCGATCCACCGCGCGCAGGCCGCGCTGGCGCTGGCCCAGTCCGCGCCGCCGGTCGCCGACCTGTCGCCACTGATCGCCGCGGTCGAGGCAGCACCAGACGACTTGGCCGCACGCTTCGCGCTCGCCAACGGCCAGATGGCGGCGAACGACCGCGATGCCGCGGCAGACAGCTTCCTCGCCATCATCGCCGCGGATCGCGACTGGAACGAGAGCGCCGCGCGGACGCAGCTGCTGAAATTGTTCGAGGTGGTGGGCCTCGAGGATCCCTGGGTCTCTGGACAGCGGCGGCGCCTGTCTGCGATCCTGTTCGGATGACGACCCGGCTCTCCATCTTCCCCCTGCCCGGCGCGCTGCTGTTCCCGGGCATGCAGTTGCCGCTGCACCTGTTCGAGCCGCGCTATCGGGCAATGATCAGCGACGCGATGGCGCGCGACCGGCGGATCGGCATGATCCAGCCGCGCGGTGATGATGGAGAGCTCTACGCACTGGGCTGCGTCGGCAAGATCGCCGAGGTCGAGGCGCTCGAGGACGGACGGTACAATGTCGTCCTCGAGGGCGTCGCGATGTTCCGCATCGTCCGCGAACTTGATGTCACCACACCCTTCCGCCAGGTCGAGGCCGAACTGCTGCCGGTGATCGAGGACGACACGCTGTCGCTCGGCCGGCGCTCGTCGCTCGAACTCGAATCGCGTCGCTTTGCCGACGTGCAGGGCTATGCGGTCGACTGGGACGCGGTCGCGCGGCTCGACGACGAGAGTCTGGTCAACGGCATCGCGCAGATCGCCCCGTTCGATTCCGCCGCCAAGCAGGCGCTGCTCGAGGCCCCCGACATCGAAACGCGCGCCGAGCTGATCATCCAGCTGATGCAGTTTTTCGGGCGACACGACGGCGACGAACAGGTGACGCTGCAATGAGCGGGCTCGATCCCTGGCTGCTCGAACGCCTCGTCTGTCCGGTGTCGCGCACGCCCCTGCGCTACGACGAAGCCGCGCAGGAGCTGATCTCCGATGCCGCCGGGCTCGCCTATCCGGTCCGCGACGGCGTGCCGGTGATGCTGGTCGAAGAGGCGCGGCCAATCGATGGTGCTGCAACCGCCTGATGGCGAAACCAGACCGCCGCCTCGTCATCCTGGGGGCGGCCTGGAGCGTCGGGCTCGCGGCATCGGGATGGTCGCCCTTTGATCGCGCCACCTGGTGGATGGAGGTGGCGCCCGTCCTGATCGCCTTTCCGATCCTGGTGGCGCTGCGTCACCGGTTCGCCTTCACCCCTCTGGCGCTGTCCCTGATCGCGTTTCATGGCTTCGTGCTGATGCTGGGTGGCGCCTATAGCTATGCCCGCGTCCCGGCCGGTTTCATGGTGCAGGACTGGCTGCATCTCGCGCGCAATCCCTATGACCGGTTCGGTCACCTGATCCAGGGATTCGTCCCCGCGATCGTGCTGCGCGAACTGTTGATCCGGGGTCGGCATATCGCCTCGCCACGGCTGCTGACCATCACCGTCCTCGCCTATTGCCTCGCCATCAGCGCGCTGTACGAACTGATCGAATTCGGTGCGGCGGTTTCGCTCGGCGAGGGCGCAGACGCGTTTCTCGGGACGCAGGGCGACCCCTGGGATACGCAGTGGGACATGCTGATGTGCCTGGTCGGCGCCGCGCTCGCCGTCATGCTGCTGTCCCGCCCGCACGATCGCCAGATCGCGCGGACGGGCGATGGTCAGATCGTCAGACCCTGAAGCAGCTTGGGCAGGTCGCCGCTCTCACCCCGCGCCTCTGCCATGAAGCGATCCTTGAGCGGCGGTAGCGCGTTGACCGCGCTGATGCCGAAGCGGCGCACCGCACTCGCGGTCTTGCCGGGCATGCCGAACAGCCGGGTCAGCGTGTCGGTCGCGGCCGCGGTCATGAACGTGTCGAGCCCGCGCCAGCGCTGATAGCGCGCGAGCAGCGCCGCATCGCCGAGGTCGAGGCCGAGGCGTTTGCCCTCGACCAGGACTTCGGCCAGCGTCGCCACGTCGCGAAAGCCGAGATTGAGCCCTTGTCCAGCGATCGGGTGGATGCCGTGCGCCGCATCGCCGACCAGCGCGAGCCGCGTGTCGGTAATGCGCGCCGCGTGCTGAAAGCCGAGCGGATAGGAGGAGCGCGGCGTCAGCTTCGACAGCTCGCCGAGAAAGCCGCCCATGCGCTTGCTCGCCTCGGCGAGGAACGCGCGGTCACCCATCTTGAGCATCCCTGCGGCGTTTTTTCGTGTCGACCGTCCACACGATAGCGGAGCGATGCCCCTCCGCATCGTCGGGCAGCGGCAGCAGCGCAAACGGGCCGCTGGCGTAGAAGATCTCGTAGGCGACATCCTCATGCGAGCGTTCGTGATGAAAGGCGGCGATGATCGCGGTGTGATCATAGGACCAGTGCGCCATCGTGATCCCGGCCGCCTCGCGCGTCGGCGACTTGCGCCCCTCGGCGACAACGACCAGCGGCGCGCGGACCACCGCGCCCGAATCGAGCGTCGCGGTCACCCCCGCGGCGCTGCGGTCGAGATCGGTCGCGCGCGTCATCATCCGCAGGTCGACATGCGCCGCCGCGCTCGCGGCATCGAACAGCGTGTGACGGAGCAGCTTGTTCTCGTACATCGTGCCCAGCGCGCCGTCGTCCGCGGCGGGGACGAAATCGAGCTTGCCCGGTTCCAGCCCGTCGCTGACGCGAATCTGGCGGATCGCGCAGCCCTGCCCCGCCAGCGTCGCGCCGACGCCGATCGCATCGAGCATCCGGTGGCTCGCGCTCGCGACGGCCGAAGCCCGGCCATCGAAGCCCGGCGCCAGCGTGACCGCGGGGTCCGCCGGATCGATCACGATCGTCGAGATGCCGTGCACGTCGAGCGCCACGGCGAGCGTCGCACCGACCAGCCCGCCACCGAGGATGAGTACATCTGTGTCCATGATGCCGCTCTATCCCGCCCGCCCGCCGCTGCCAACGTCGATCCGGGGTCGCTTTAACCCGTGTTGTCGCGTGCTCGCCTTGCGTCGGACCCGCCCGGCGCGATGAAAAGTCGGATTTTCGCACATTGAAGGATTTGAGGTCATGGCCAGCCGCGCGCAGCCAGCCTTATGGCGTGAGACGGTAAAGGCGGGGGCGGTGCGCAGCGGCGCGCTGATCGCCGCGATCGCGCTGTTCGTCGCGACGTTGCTGATGGCGCTGGCGCTGGCCAGCTATCATGCCAGCGATCCGGCGCTGAACACCGCGTCGGGCGGCTATCCGGCCAACCTGATCGGCCCGCCGGGCGCGTGGTTCGCCGATATCGCGCTGTCGCTGTTCGGCCCCGCCGTCGCGCTGCTGCTGCCGGTCGGGCCGATCCTTGCGATGCGGCTGTGGCGCGACCTGCCGGTCGGACGCTGGGCGCGGATGCTGCGCGGTGCGACTCTCGGCGTTGCGCTGATGGCCAGCGCGCTCGCCTTCGTGTCCGACGCGTCGGTGCTCGCACTTCCCGCAGGCTGGGGTGGCATCATCGGCCTGTCGGTCGCCAATGCGGTGCATTGGGGTCTTGGTTTCCTGGGCCAGCCGGTCGCCGAACTCTGGTCGCGCGCGCCGTCGGGCTCGTCGCCGCGATCGCGGGGGCGATCGTCTGGGGCAAGAGCATCGAGATCGATCTGGGCGAGCGCAAGTGGCGCTTCCGGCGCAACCGGATCCCGGCGCTCGGCTATGATGACGGGGCCGACGGCTATGTCGGTGGGCCTGACGACGAGGACGAGCCGCTGACGCTGACGCGCAAGCCCGTCGAGCCGCGCGCGATCGCCGAACCCGATCCACGCCCCGCGCCCGTCATCGCCGACCGCCAGAACGCGCCGTCGCAGGCGAAACCCAAGGAACGCCAGCTCGACCTGCGCGACAATTACACGCTGCCGAGCGTCGACCTGCTGACGCCGTCGCCGCCGAGCCAGGGCAATGTCGTCGACAAGGCCGGGCTCGAACGCAACGCGCGGCTGCTGGAGAACGTGCTCGACGATTTCCACGTCAAGGGATCGATCATCGAGGTGCGGCCGGGGCCGGTCGTGACGATGTACGAGCTCGAACCCGCGCCCGGCATCAAGGCGAGCCGCGTGATCGCGCTGGCCGACGACATCGCGCGCAACATGTCGGCGATCTCCGCACGCGTCGCGGTGATCCCGGGACGCAATGTGATCGGCATCGAACTGCCCAATGCGCGGCGCGAGGCGGTCTCGCTCCACGAGCTCGTCGGCAGCCAGACGTTCGAGGATCAGGCCGCGCAGCTGCCGATCATCCTGGGCAAGAACATCGCGGGCGATTCGGTGATCGCCGATCTCGCGCCGATGCCGCATCTGCTGGTCGCCGGGACGACAGGCTCGGGCAAGTCGGTCGGGCTCAACAGCATGATCCTGTCGCTGCTGTACAAGCTGACGCCGAACCAGTGCCGGATGATCATGATCGATCCGAAGATGCTCGAACTGAGCATGTATGACGACATCCCGCATCTGCTGTCGCCGGTCGTGACCGATCCCGCCAAGGCGGTGCGCGCGCTGAAATGGGCGGTTGAGACGATGGAGGATCGCTATCGCCAGATGTCCTCCGTCGGCGTGCGCAGCCTCGCGGGCTTCAACGACAAGGTGCGCGGTGCCAAGGCCAAGGGGCAACCCCTGGGTCGGAAGGTGCAGACCGGCTATCACCCCGACACCGGCGCGCCGATGTACGAGGAGGAGAAGCTCGAATATGACGTGTTGCCGCAGATCGTGGTGATCGTCGACGAGCTGGCCGATCTGATGATGACCGCGGGCAAGGAGGTCGAATTCCTCATCCAGCGATTGGCGCAGAAGGCGCGCGCGGCGGGCATCCACCTGATCATGGCGACGCAGCGGCCGTCGGTCGACGTGATCACCGGCGTCATCAAGGCAAACCTGCCGACGCGCATCAGCTTCCATGTCACGTCGAAGATCGATTCGCGCACCATTCTCGGCGAACAGGGCGCCGAACAGCTGCTGGGCAAGGGCGACATGCTCTACATGCCCGGCGGCAAGGGCATCGTCCGCGTCCACGGGCCGTTCGTCAGCGATGACGAGGTCCGGCTGGTGGCGGATCACTGGCGGTCGCAGGGCCTGCCCGATTACATCTCGTCGGTAACCGAGGAGCCCGAGGACGGCTTCACGCTCGAAGGCTCCCCGACCGGCGAGGATTCGGCGGAGGACCAGCAATATCGCAACGCCATCCAGCTGGTCTGCGAATCGCAAAAGGCGTCGACCTCGTGGCTGCAGCGGCAGTTGCGGATCGGCTACAACTCGGCCGCCCGGTTGATCGAGCGGATGGAAAAGGACGGCATCGTCGGCCGGCCCGATCATGTCGGACGCCGCGAGGTCCTGCGCGATACCGAAGGGCATGCGATCTGAAGGGTTGAGGGGGGGCGTCCAGCACACCCCTGCCCGTCATCCCAGCGAAGGCTGCGATCCAGAGCCCCAAGACCCGGCCTATGCGGCGCTGGATCCCGGGTCAGGCCCAGGATGACGGAGGCTCTGGCGGCGATGACCCGATCCTCACGCATCCCAGTTCACAACCCGTTCAACCGGGCCCGGCATTGCCCGGCGTCCAAGGAGATTTCGATGTTCAACACCCGCCCCGCGGTGATCGCGACGATCGCCGCCCTCTCGGTCGCCGCCGTGCCGTCGCCGATCGCCGCACAGGCGACCGGCGACCTCGCCGCCGTCCAGAAGCACCTGCAATCGGTCACGACGATGACCGCCGACTTTTCGCAGGCGGATCGCAACGGCAAGGTGCTGACCGGCGTGCTGACGCTCAAGAAGCCGGGCAAGCTGCGGTTTCAATATGAGAAGGGCGTGCCGATCCTGATCGTCGCCGAGGGCGGCGCACTGACCTTCATCGACTATTCGGTGAAGCAGGTGCAGCGCTGGCCGATCAAGAATTCGCCGCTCGGCGTGCTGCTCGACCCCAGTCGCGACATCACGCGCTATGCCAAGCTGGTCCCCGGCTATGACAACCGCGTCGTCTCGGTCGAGGCGAACGACCCCAAGCATCCTGAATATGGCCGCATCACTTTGGTGTTCGCACGCGATGCCGCCGCCCCCGGCGGGCTGATGCTGCAGGGCTGGGTCGCACTCGACAGCCAGAACAACCGGACCACCATCCGCCTGTCCAAGCAGAAGTTCGGCGGACCGGTCAGCGACAACACCTTCCGGTGGAACGACCCGCGCCGGACCCGGTAAGTCTGGTCACCTCCTGAAAATGAACGGCATTGTCGTTTCATTCATCCCGGCGACAGGTTCCTGGCGCTAGGGGCTGAGTCGCGGATGTGGGGCATTCGGGATTTTTCCCCCTGTTGCCCGGATGGTGTCCCCATTGTCTGCCTGCGTGACGAACGCTGAGTCGGCCCTCGCTCCACGCCCCCGGAGCGGGGGTCTTTTCGTTGATCGGCACGCCGCCGCGCGATCCTTGTCGCCACCCCCACGCGGCGCTACATCGCACGCGTGAAAATCGTCTCCTGGAACATCAACTCGGTCCGCTTCCGGATCGCCATCGTCGAGCAGTTTCTGAAGGAAGCCGCGCCCGACATCCTGTGCCTCCAGGAAACCAAGGTCGTCGACGACGACTTCCCCTTCGATACGTTCCGCGCGCTCGGCTATGAGCATATCGTGCTTCACGGCCAGCGCATGCATCACGGCGTCGCGATCCTGAGCAAGGTGCCGATCGTCGCCGACGACCGGTTTGACTGGCAGGCGAACAGCGAAGCCCGCCACGTCGGCGTGCGCCTGGAAAACGGCGTGCGGCTGGAGAATGTCTATATTCCCGCTGGCGGCGACGTGCCCGACCGCGACGCCAATCCGAAATTCGGCCAGAAGCTCGACTTTCTGGAGCGGATGACGCGCTGGTCGGAAACGCTAAGCGGCCCGACGATCCTGGTCGGCGATTTCAACATCGCGCCGCTTGAGGCGGACGTCTGGAGCCACAAGCAGCTGCTCGACGTCGTCAGCCATACGCCGGTCGAGGTCGAGGCGCTGGCCCGGCTCCAGGCAGCGGGAAACTGGGTCGATCTCGGCCGCCGCTTCCATCCCGCCCCTGCGCGGCTGTTCACCTGGTGGAGCTACCGCGCGAAGGACTGGGCGACGTCCGATCGCGGGCGGCGGCTCGATCACATGTGGGCGACGGGCGCGGCCGCGGAGGCCGCGATCGCGCATCACGTCTTCGAGCCGTGCCGCAGCTGGCTCAAGCCCTCCGACCATATCCCGATCCTGACCGAGTTCGCCTTTTGAGCGATCGCCCCAATCCGCGCGCCGCGGCCCGCGCGGTCGATGCCCTGCGCCGCGGCTGGCCGATCGCGATCGACGGACTGACGTTGCTCGCGGTCGAGACGGCGGACGCGGACCGGCTCGCGGCATTCGATCCACCGGCGACCGGCGGCGTGCTGATCTCGTCTGGACGGGCGGTGACGCTGAAGCTCGCCAATCAGCTCGAGGCGGCCGACCCGACCGCCCCCGTCCTGGTCGATCGCGCGCCCTGGATCGATTTTCCTGCCGCGACCGCGCTTGCCGACCCGCAGTTCGACCTCGCGACGCCGCTCAAGGGTCCGTTCCGCACCCTGCCCGTCCCGCATCCCGACGCAGCCGCGGCGGCGTTGCGGCTCGCACGGATCGCCGGGCTGTTGCCCGCCTTCTTCCTGGGCAGCGGCGCGCCCGAGGCGATCGCGACCGCCGCCGATATCGATGCGCATGAGGATGCGACCCGGCTCGTCATCGCGACCCGCGCACGCTTGCCGGTCGAGGGCGCGGAGGATGCCGAGATCGTCGCCTTCCGCTCGCCGGAAAGCGCCGATGAACACATCGCCCTCCTGATCGGGCAGCCGAACGGCGATGCCCCGCTCGTCCGGCTGCACAGCGAGTGCCTGACCGGTGACGTGCTCGGCAGCCTCAAATGCGACTGCGGGCCGCAGCTCCACGCCGCGATCCACGCGATCCGGCACAGCGGCTGGGGCATATTGCTCTATCTGCGTCAGGAGGGGCGCGGCATCGGCCTGGTCAACAAGCTGCGCGCCTATGCGCTGCAGGATCAGGGGTTCGACACGGTCGACGCCAATACCCGGCTGGGCTTCGCGATCGATGCACGCGATTTCGGCGTTGCCGCGCGGATGCTG
Organism: Sphingomonas sp. Ant20; assembly: GCF_000783375.1. NCBI lineage: Bacteria > Pseudomonadati > Pseudomonadota > Alphaproteobacteria > Sphingomonadales > Sphingomonadaceae > Sphingomonas > Sphingomonas sp. Ant20. Next base: position 31,671 of record NZ_JRVI01000023.1, on the reverse strand, counting down.
AGCCTGCTCGGCCAGAACCGGGTCCGGCTGCTCACCAACAATCCGGCCAAGGTCGCCGGGCTCGAGGCGACTGGTGTGACGGTGGCGGAGCGCGTCCCCCATGCGCTGCCCGCCAATCCGCACAATGCCCGCTATCTCGCGACCAAGCGCGACCGCACCGGACATCAGCTTTGATCGATATACCTCCCTCGCGGCGGCTGATCGTCGTGTTCGGCGCCGCGGTGCGTGCGGATGGCAGCCCGAGCCCGACGCTCGAGCGACGGATCGCGTTCGCGGCAGCGGCGGCAGCGCGCTATACCGAGGCGGACCTGTTCTGTTCGGGCGCGATCGGCCGTCATGGTCCGTCGGAGGCGTCGGTGATGGCCGACCGGCTGGCCGAAACGGTCGATCGGTCGCGGATCCACCTCGACGAAGCCAGTCTCGATACACTGCAGAGCGTGGTCGCAGCGACCCGGTTCGCCCGCGCGGGGCAGTATGCCCAGTGCATGATCTGCACCGACGGCTATCACCAGCCGCGCATCCGCATGTTGTTCGCGATGCTGGGGATGCCCGCCAGCGCGATCCACGTCCCGCATGGCGGCAGCCGCCGCTACCAGATCAAGATGCGCGCACGCGAGGCTGCGGCGATCCCCTATGACCTGGTGGCGGGCGTCGGCGCGATCCTGCGCAGGCGGCGGGCCTAGGCCCCCTCTCGCAGGACGCGCGCCACCGCCTCGAAATCGTCGGCCAGCGCATCGACGCCGATCGCCTTCAGCCGCGCGCCGTGGTCCGGCCCGCAATGCGACCCCGCGGACAGTCCGATGACATAGCCGCCCGAGGCCACCGCGCCGGTCGCGCCGACCGGCGAATCCTCGAGGATCGCGGTCCGGCCGATATCGACGCCCAGCCGTTCGGCACCATACAGATAGAGATCAGGCGCAGGTTTGCCGTTCGTGACATGCTCGCGGCCGCTGTAGAGATGATCGCCGAACGCGTCGCGCAGGCCGATATGGTCGAGGTGCCGCGCGATCCAGCGGGTCGGGCTCGACGAGACGATCGCCTTGGGCAGATCGGCCGGCAAGGCGCGCACGAAGGCGACCGCACCCGCGATCGCATCGATACCGGCGGCCATCACGCGGTCGTCCTCCGCCTTGCGCGCCGCGTAGAACGCCTCGGGCAGCGGCCGGTCGATCCAGCGCTCGATCGCGTCGACGAACTGCGGCCCGGCAAGCCCCATGAAGTTCGCCATCGACTCCTCCGCGGTGATCGGATGCCCTGCCGCGGTCAGCCATTCGGCGATATGGCGGTTGCCGAGCGCCTCGCTGTCGATCAGCACCCCGTCGAAATCGAACAGCAGCGCGTCGAACCGGACCGCGCCGGTCATGCGCGATGCCCCCGCGCGCCGAACAGCGCGCTGCCGATCCGGACATGCGTCGCGCCGATCGTCACCGCGGTCTCGAAGTCGTCGGACATGCCCATGCTCAGCCCCGACAGCCCGCAATCGCGCGCAAGCTTTGCCAGCAGCGCGAAATAGGGCGCAGGCTCGACGTCGGCGGGAGGCAGGCACATCAGCCCCGCAACCGGGAGGTCGGCCGCGCGGGCCGCGTCGAGCAGCGCGGGCAGGTCGGCGATCGCACAGCCGCCCTTTTGCGGCTCATCACCGATATTCACCTGGAGATAGCAGTCGGGGCGCCGCCCGCTCTCGCGCATCGCCTTGCCGAGCGCCGTGACCAGCGACGGACGATCGACGACATGGATGCAGTCGAACAACGCGACGGCATCCGCCGCCTTGTTCGACTGCAACTGCCCGATCAGGTGCAGGACGACGTCGGGGTATCGCGCCTTGAGCGATGGCCATTTGTCCGCCGCTTCCTGGACGCGATTCTCGCCGAATATCCGCTGACCCTGTTCGAGCAGGGGTTCGATCGCCGCCGCCGGATGCGTCTTCGACACCGCGATCAAGGCGACGTCCTCGGGCTTGCGACCGGCAATCTCGGCAGCCTTGGCAATCCGCGCGCGGATCTCGGCCAGGCGCTGCGCGCGGTCGGTTTCGTCGGTCATGCCGTTCGTGTCTGTCATGCGGGGCGCTATAGGCAGCAAGATGCCGCACCGAAACCCCGTCCCGCGCCTCTGGCTGATGACCGACGAGCGGATGGGCGATGCACTATGGCATGCGCTGCAGCGTATTCCGCCCGGATCGGGGGTCGTGATCCGCCATTATCAGACGCCCCCGGCGCAGCGTCGGGCGCTGGCGCTGCGCATCCGCCGCATCGCGCAGGCACGACGGCTGGTGGTGGTCGCGCGGCCCGGATTTGCCGGGATCGACGGCGTGCATGGCGCCGGCCGCGGTGGGAGCTTGCGGACCTGGCCCGCGCATGATCGGCGCGAGGCGATGCTCGCGCGCGGGCCGGTGCCGACGCGCTGTTCGTGTCGCCGATCTATCCGACGCGGTCGCATCCGGGGGCGCCAGCGATCGGTCCCGCGGCTGCTATGCGGGTTGCGCGCGGGCTCGGCCTGCCGATCATCGCGCTGGGCGGCATGACCGCCGCACGGTGGCGGCGACTCAGGATGCTGGGCTTTCACGGCTGGGCCGCGATCGATGCGTGGACGTGATGGGGGCAATTCGCGGCTCACCGCCGGTCATGCTGCGCCCGGATCAGAAGCGGAAGGCAGTCCCGAGATAGACAGCTTGGCTGTCGCGACGATCGTCCTCGAGCCGAACGAACCGCTCACGGTCCGACCGATAGCGGACGCCCGCGGTCACATCGATGTTGCGCGTAAGCGAATAGGATCCGCCGAGATCGACAGAATAGCTCGGCGCATCCTCGACGAGACGCGGCGTATTGGCGAGCGGACGATCCGCCGCAGCCTTGACGCTGCCCGTGAACCGCTTGCCCGCATAGCTGACCGCGACATCGGCGGAGCTGCGACTGCCCGGCATCCCGGCCAGATCGACGCGTGCCAGATCGCCCGACACCGCAAACCGCTTCCAGCCGACCGACATGCCCAGATTATACGCGATCGGCGCCAATCCGACGGTCGGCGCGGTGCTGGTCGCGAGACGCGTGGTATCGATACCACGGTTGGTCTGCGCGCGGACAGCGACGGTGACGGCACGATTGTCGCGACGCGTTTCGGCCGGGGTGAAGCGGAAGCTGCCGGCATCGAAGCCGCCGCGCGCGAACAGCGCCGCAAGCCGGGGATCCGCCGCCGATGGGGTGAAGCCGCCCGTGCCCCGCACCGACAGCGCCGGGCGCTTGGCGATGCGGACCTGCTGTTCGGAGGCGCCGAACGCGGGCGCGACGAAGACCGCAGCGGCAGCAGCCACTCCGGCGAACATCCCGACCATCACGCGCTTGGCGACCAAAACAACAACTCCCTGCGAATCTTTTATAGACGAATCTTGTTACGATTCCTTCGCTGAACGGCAGCTAACACAGATCGATCCCCGTCAGCTATCCGCACCTAATGATTATCCAAAGGTGTTGCATCAGACACACAGAACAGGTCGAACGTCTCGGTTGCCGGACGAATTGCAGACGCCCACCCCATCCTTGCGGGTAGCAGGCCCGCCCTGTAGAGGCTGACGACGATCTATTGCCAGGATGATGCCGATGTTCCGCCCGCGTACCGCCCTCGTGGTTCTCGCCGCTCTGCCGCTGGTTGCGTGCGGCGGCGGCAGCGCCCGTCCCAAGGCCGATCTGGCCGCGTCGAAGATCACCACGATCGGCGTCAACAGCTATCTCTGGCGCGCGACGCTCGACACGCTGAGCTTCATGCCGCTGCTTCAGACCGACTCCAATGGCGGCGTCATCGTCACCGACTGGTACGTCAACCCGCAGACCCCGGCCGAGCGGATGAAGGTAACGGTATCGATCCTCGACCAGGATCTGCGTGCCGATGCCGTCCGCGTCGCGGCGCTGCGCGAGATCAACCGCAACGGCCAGTGGGTGTCCGCACCCGTCCAGGCCGCGACCACGCAGAAGCTCGAGGATATCATCCTGACCAAGGCCCGCGACCTGCGTCGCGCCTCGATCGCGGGCTGAGGACGACATCATGGCGTCGCGTTTCAATGCGTTGAAGGCGGACGCGGCGTGGCAGAAGGTCTGGGACGAACGCAACACGTTCGCCGCCGACGACTCTTCGACCAAGCCGCGCTCGTACGTGCTCGAGATGTTCCCCTATCCGTCGGGGCGCATCCACATGGGGCATGTCCGCAACTATACGATGGGGGACGTGCTCGCGCGCTTCCGTCGGATGAAGGGCATGGAAGTGCTACATCCGATGGGCTGGGACGCGTTCGGCATGCCCGCCGAGAACGCGGCGATGGAAAAGGGCGTGCATCCGGGCAACTGGACGCGCGCCAACATCGCGACGATGAAGGCGCAGCTGAAGCGCCTCGGCTTCGCGCTCGATTGGACGCGCGAGCTGGCGACGTGCGAGCCTGACTATTACGGGCACGAGCAGGCGCTGTTCCTCGACCTGTTCGCGGCAGGGCTGGTCTACCGCAAGGAATCCGCGGTCAACTGGGATCCGGTCGACATGACCGTGCTCGCCAACGAGCAGGTGATCGACGGGCGCGGCTGGCGCTCGGGCGCGCTGGTCGAGCGGCGCAAGCTGTCGCAGTGGTTCCTGAAGATTACCGACTTCGCCGACGAGCTGGTCGACGGCCTCGGCGCGCTCGAACATTGGCCTGACAAGGTCAAGCTGATGCAGGAGAACTGGATCGGCCGCAGCCAGGGCCTGCAGTTCAAGTTCGCGCTGGCGGGCAATGCGACCGGCATCGACTCCGTCGAGGTGTTCACGACTCGTCCCGACACGATGTTCGGGTCGAGCTTCGTCGCGGTCGCTGCGGATCATCCGATCGCGCGCGCGATCGCCGAGACAGACCCCGATGCGGCTGCGTTCATCGAACTCTGCAAGCGTGGCGGCACCACCGCGGCCGAACTCGACACGCAGGAGAAGCTGGGCTTCGACACCGGGATCCGCGCGACGCATCCGCTCGATAAGACGTGGGAACTACCCGTCTACATCGCGAACTTCGTGCTGATGGAATATGGTACGGGCGCGGTGTTCGGCGTGCCCGCGCACGACCAGCGCGACCTAGATTTCGCGCGCAAATACGATCTGCCCGTCAAGCGCGTCGTCTCCGAAGGCGATGACGAGGCCCCCGTGTTCGTCGGCGACACCGCCTGGACGGGCGCCGGCAATCTCGTGAACTCGCACTTCCTCGACGGGATGGACATAGAGGACGCCAAGCGGACCGTGATCGAGCGCGCCGAGGGCGAAGGCTGGGGCAAGGGCACGACCGTGTTCCGCCTGCGCGACTGGGGCGTCAGCCGCCAGCGTTACTGGGGCACGCCGATCCCGATCATCCACTGCGATGCGTGCGGTGCGGTGCCGGTACCCAAGGACCAGTTGCCTATCGTGCTGCCCGAGGACGTCAGCTTCGATATTCCCGGCAACCCGCTCGATCGTCATCCAACCTGGAAGCATGTCCCCTGCCCTAGCTGCGGCGGGAATGCGCGACGCGAGACCGACACGCTCGACACGTTTGTCGATTCATCGTGGTATTTCATCCGCTTCGCCAGCCGGCCGGACGCCAAGCCGTTCGACCGGACGGGCGCGGAGAAGTGGCTGCCGGTCAACCAGTATATTGGCGGCGTCGAGCATGCGATCCTGCATCTGCTCTACGCCCGCTTCTGGACGCGCGCGCTGAAGCATATCGGCATGCTCGACATCGCCGAGCCGTTTGCCGGGCTGTTCACGCAGGGCATGGTCACGCACGAAACGTACAAGTCCGCGGACGGCCGTTGGCTCGGCCCCGACGACGTGCGCGACGGCATCGAAATCGCGACGGGTGACGCGATCACCGTCGGTCGTGTCGAGAAGATGTCGAAGTCGAAGAAGAACACCGTCGATCCCGAGCCGATCGTCGACCAGTATGGCGCCGACGCGGTGCGCTGGTTCGTGCTCTCCGACTCGCCGCCCGAGCGCGACCTTCCCTGGAGTGAATCGGGTATCGAAGGCGCGTGGCGGTTCGTCCAGCGTCTCTGGCGCCTGATCGAGGCCGATGGTGCCGCCAAGGCCGAGGGTGACGACATCGCGTTGCGCAAGCTCTGCCACCGGACGACAGTGGGTATCGAGAGCGATATCAATGGCTTGCAGTTCAACAAGGCGGTCGCACGGCTCTACAGCCTGTGCAGCGCAATCGAGAAGGCACCGCAGTCCGCCGACCGCGAACAGGCGATCCGTACGTTGCTGCTGCTCGTCAGCCCGATGGTGCCGCACGTTGCCGAGGAAGCCTGGGCGACCGCCGGTAACGATGGCCTGATCGCCGACGCTGTGTGGCCTGCGGTCGATCCGGCGCTGCTGGTCGATGACGAGGTCACCATCGCGGTGCAGGTCAACGGCAAGCTGCGTGATACGCTCGTCTTCCCCAAGGGCGCGCCGAAGGACGAGGTCGAGGCGGCCGCGCTGGCCTCCGACAAGATCGTCCGCCTGCTCGAGGGCAAGCCGCCCCGGAAAGTGATCGTCGTGCCCGACCGCCTCGTGAACATCGTCGCATGACGCGGTACGCGCTTCTTGCCGGAGCCCTGCTGCTCTCGACCAGCCTGGCGGGTTGCGGGCTGCATCCGCTCTACTCGGGCGGCAGCAGCGGCGCGGTTGCCGGCACGCTCGGCGAGGTCGAGATCACGCCGATCGAGGGCAAGTCCGGGTGGCTGATGGCGACAGCGCTGCGCGACCGGTTGCCGTCGAACGGCGCGGCACCGCTGTATCGGATCGACATCCGGCTCGAGGACCAGATCAACGGCCTCGGCGTGCGGCGCGACGACAGCGTCTCGCGCGAACGCCGAATCCTGCGCGCGCGCTATCAGCTCGTCCGGATCGGCGACGGTACCGTCCTGCTCGACGCGACGGCGGGATCCGACGCCGGCATCGATGTCGTCCGGTCCGAATATGCGACGATCGCAGCCGAGAATACCGCGCTCGAACGTCTGTCGGGCATCGTCGCGGATCAGATCGTCGCGCGGATCGCGCTCTATGCGCAGCGGACCCCGCCGGCCCCCACGCCGGCCCCGTGAAGGCCAGCGCCAACCAGATCCGCGCCGCGTTGGCCCGGCCCGGCCCCGATATCCGTCTCTATCTCCTCCACGGCCCTGACGAGGCCGGCGCAAGCGACCTCGCCCGCACACTCGCCAAAGCGATGGGGCCGGACGCCGAGCGCGTCGATCTGGATGGCGCACAGCTCAGATCCGATCCCTCGCGGCTTGCCGACGAGGCGGCCGCCCTGTCGCTCTTCGCCACCGCGCGTCACGTCCGCGTCGCGTCGGCGGGCGAGGAGAGCCTCGATGCGTTCACCACGCTGTTGAACGCCGATCGCGCGGGCAACCCGGTCGTTGCGATCGCGCTCAGCGTCAAGACAAGTGCGAAGATCGTCAAGCTCGCGCTCGAATCGCCGCGTGCGATGGCGTTCGCCTGCTACGCGCCTACGGCCGCCGATGCAGAGCGGCTCGCCAGCACGATGGCGGGCGAGCAGGGCCTGCGCCCTGCCCCCGGCGTCGCGCGCCGCCTCGTCGAAACCACCGGTGGCGACCGTGCGGTCATCGCGCGCGAGATCGACAAGCTCGCGCTGTATCTCGACGCGAGCCCCGAACGACCGCATGATCTCGACCACGCTGCGCTCGATGCGATCGGCGCAGACCTCGGCGAGGCGGAGATGGGTCAGGCGATCGACGCGGCGATCGAGGGGCGTGTCGCCGATCTCGGGACCGAACTCGCGCGGCTGGAAGAAGCCGGTACCTCGCCGATCCCGTGGCTGCGGCAGCTCGTCCGCAGGCTGATCGCGCTCGCCGAGATGCGCGGCGAAATCGATCGCGGCGAAGCGGTCGATGTCGTCATGAAGCGCCACCGCGTCTTCTTCCGCGACGAGGCACAGACCGCCAAGTCGCTCCGCCGCTGGTCGCCGGTGATGCTCGCTACGGCCATCGCCCGAGTCCGCACCGCCGAACGTGCGATCATGGCCCCATGCAATCCCGGCGGGGTCGTCGCGGATGCCGCCATCGTCGCCCTTGCCCAAGCGATCGCACGCAGAAACTAAAGCCCGCTGAATTCCCCCCGTCAGGCGGACGTACCGGAGGGAAGGAACCGCTTCCCCCCGGACGTTCAGATCGCCCCGCCCGTCAGCCGCTGGCACACCATGTCGAGCTGATCGAGCGTCGAATAACTCAGCGTCAGCGTGCCGCCGGTCTCACTATGTGCAACCCGCACCTGAAGCCCCAGCAGATCGGCCAGTTGCCGCTCAAGCGCCGCGATATCCGCATCGGGGATCCGCGCCTCGTTCGCTGCAGTCGCCGCACCCCCGCCCGACCGGGTCCGGCCCGGCTTGGCATCACGCGCCAGCTTTTCGGTCTCGCGCACCGATAGGCCGCGGGCGATCACCTGGTCCGCCAGTGTCTCGACATCGGGCGAACCGAGCAGCGCGCGCGCATGGCCCATCGACAGCGATCCTTCGACCACCTGCGACTGAACCTGCGCAGGCAGTTCGAGCAGCCGCAACAAATTGGCGACATGGCTGCGCGACTTATGGACGATCTTGGCCAGCACCTCCTGCGTATGGCCATATTCGCCCGCCAGCCGCTGATAGGCCTGCGCCTCCTCGATCGCGTTGAGATCCTCACGCTGGATATTCTCGATCAGCGCAATTTCGAGCGTTTCGGCGTCGTCGAAGTCGCGGACAACCACCGGGACCTCGTGCAAACGCGCCCGTTGCGCCGCGCGCCAACGGCGCTCGCCCGCGACGATCTGATAATCATGGCCGTGCGGCCGGACGATGATCGGCTGGATCAAGCCGCGTGCGGCGATCGAGGCGGCAAGTTCACTCAGCATCGCTTCGTCGAAATGTCGGCGGGGCTGGTCCGGATGCGGCGACAGCGAACTGACCGGCAGCATGCGCACGCCGCTATTGGTCGGCGCATCACCGCTCGCGCTGACCGGCGCCTCGCGGGCCATCTCGCCCAGCAGCGCGTTCAGCCCGCGGCCGAGCCCCGGCCGGCCGCGCTTGGTACCTTCACTCATGCCAATACCCTCACGCGGCTGCTCGTGCAGATACCGGAAGCCGGCCGATCATCTCGCGGGCAAGCGCGATATACGCCTGCGATCCGCTGCAGCGATGGTCGTAGATCAGCGCCGGAAGTCCGTGACTGGGCGCTTCCGACAGCCGTACGTTGCGCGGGATGACCGTTTCGAACACGACCTTGCCCAGCACCGCGCGGACATCCGCCGAGACCTGATCGGTCAGCCGGTTGCGGCGATCATACATTGTCAGCGCAACGCCGAGGATCGACAGGCCGGGGTTGAACCGCTGACGGATACGTTCGACCGTGCTGAGCAACTGCGACAGGCCCTCGAGCGCGAAGAATTCGCACTGGAGCGGCACGAGCAGCGCATCCGCTGCAACCATCGCATTAATCGTCAGCAGCCCGAGCGAAGGCGGACAATCGATCAGCGCGATATCCCAATGCCCGGTCGAGTCCTGCATCGCACGATCGAGCCGATGCGTCCGCGCATCGAATTCGACGAGCTCGATCTCTGCTCCCGACAGATCGACCGTCGCGGGGATCACGTCGAGCCGGGGTACGCGGCTGTGCACCACGGCCTGGTCGATCGTCGCTTCGCCGATGAGGACGTCATAGCTTGATTTGACGCGTTGCGCATGGCCGATGCCAAGGCCGGTCGAGGCGTTGCCCTGCGGGTCGATATCGACCAGCAGCACCCGCATTCCCGTCGCCGCCAATGCGGTCGCGAGATTGATGGCACTGGTGGTCTTGCCCACCCCACCCTTCTGATTGGCGACCGCGATGGTGATCATCGCGCGCGGACTCGATCCAGAACCACGATAGACGACTCCGGGTTCGTGACGCTTTGTTCCACGTGGAACATAAAGTGCCAAGGCTTCTGAAGCGCGGTGATCTCTGCCTCGTCGAGACGCCCCCGAGGCAATAGCCACCGCGTCTCTGTTGTGGCGCAGTGCGCCGCGCCACGCAAAAGGTTTTCGAGCGAGGCGACCGCGCGCGCCGAAATGATCCGGGCCGTTGAAGTGACGGACTCGACCTTGGTCGGATGCACCCGGACCTGCTCGCCAAGCCCCAGCCGGGCGACGCAGAGCTGGAGAAAGTCCGCGCGACGCCGACGTGGTTCGACAAGATCGACCGGCCCGTCGCGCACCAGCGCGACGACCATGCCGGGAAATCCGCCTCCGGTCCCGATGTCGAGCCAGCGCATCACATCTGTCTCCGGGCTCGCGAGTGCAACCAGTTGAAGCGAGTCGACGACATGCCGGTCCCAGATCGTCGGGATCGTCGACGGTGCGATCAAATTCTGATGCGCGGCTTCCTCGACGACCATCGCGACGAACGCCGCAACCCGCTCGGTCGCGACGGGGCCAAACCGCTCGAGGACCCAGGTCCGTGCTTCGTCTTCGGTCATGCCGGCACTCGTTTCGTATGGAGAAGCACCGCAGACAGCGCCGCGGGCGTGATGCCCCGGATCCGTGCCGCAGCGGCCAAGGACAGCGGTCGTGCCGCACTCAATCGGTCGATCATCTCGTTCGACAGACCCGGGACCCGATCATAGGCAAGATCCTGGGGTAACAGGATCGCCTCGTCCGCCCGCAACCGCGCGACCTCCTGCGCCTGTCGTTCGATATAGGGAGCGTAGCGCGCATCCTCGACGACCTCGTCGACCACCGCCGCCGGGATTCCGATCGCTGCATCAGGCGCGACATGCGCAAGCTTCACGCCCTCGAAGCGCAACCAGTCGAACGCCGTCCGCCGCGCGCCATCACGCCCCACCGCAACGCCCTGATCCGCGATCTCGGTCGCGGTGCGTTCGCCGTGCAGCGCGGATCGGAACCGGGCCCGGTCTTCGCCACGCGCGGCGCTGATGGGCAAGCCGCGCGGTGCCGAGGCATCCCGCCGCCTCCGCGATCCCACCAAGCCGTGTCTCGGCATTGTCCGCGCGAAGCGACAGCCGGAACTCGGCACGCGCGGTCAGCATCCGGTATGGCTCGGTGACGCCCTGCAGGACAAGGTCGTCGATCATCACGCCGAGATAGCTCGACGCGCGGTCGAGGATCACCGGTGCGAGATCACAGGCATGCGCCGCCGCATTGAGCCCGGCGACCAGCCCCTGCCCCGCTGCCTCTTCATAGCCCGTGGTCCCGTTGAGCTGGCCGGCGCAGAACACGCCGTCGATCGCGGGAAGCGCCAATCGCGTATCGAGCGCGCGCGGATCGATATAATCATATTCGACGGCATAGCCCGGCATCGTCATCACGACACGCTCAAGCCCGGGAATGCTCACGAGCATCGCTGCCTGCACCTCGACTGGCAAGGACGTCGACAGACCATTCGGATAGATCGTCGGGTCGTCGAGGCCCTCGGGTTCGAGAAACAGCTGATGGCCGTCGCGGTCACCGAAGCGCGAGACCTTGTCCTCGATCGATGGACAATAACGCGGCCCTGCCGCCTCGATCGCGCCGGTGAACAGCGGCGACCGGTGGAACGCGGCGCGGATGATCGCATGCGTCTCGTCCGTCGTCCGCGTGATCGCACAGGCAACCTGCGGCAGGATGCGGCCGGTGGTCATCGGCGACATCGTCCATGGCTCGGGATCGGAGGGCTGCTCGGCAAGCGCGCCCCAGTTGATCGTCCGCCCGTCGAGCCGTGGCGGGGTCCCAGTCTTCAACCGCGCCATGGGCAGCGCGCGCGCGCGGAGCTGGTCCGCCAGTGGCTTCGCCGCGCGCTCGCCGATCCGGCCCCCTTCCTCGCGGTCATCGCCACGGAAGATCCGCCCGCCCAGGAACGTCCCAGTCGCGAGCACCACCGCGCGCGCTGCGACCACGGCGCCGTCGGCAAGCACGACACCTGCGACGCGACCACCCTCCAGATGCAGCGCGCTGACCTCGCCGGCGATGATCGACAGGTTCGGCGTCGCCGCCAGCTGTGCCTGGATCGCCGCTGCATAGAGCCTGCGGTCGGCCTGGATCCTCGGCCCCTGGACCGCGGATCCTTTGCTGCGATTGAGCATCCGGTGATGGATCGCTGCGGCATCGGCAGCACGACCGATCAGCCCGTCAAAGGCATCGACCTCGCGCACCATATGGCCTTTGCCAAGCCCGCCTATCGCCGGGTTGCATGACATCGCACCAATCTGCCGCGCGTCGAACGACACCAGCGCAGTACGCGCGCCCCTCCGCGCTGCCGCGGCTGCGGCCTCGGTCCCGGCATGGCCACCGCCAACCACCACTACATCGAACATGCCATCGCCGTAGAGCGACGCGACGATCGCGTCAAAGTTGTTCCACGTGGAACATCACTTGCCGATGCAGAACCGGCCGAACAGTGCATCGAGCATCTCGCCGGTCGCATCGAGACCGAGCACTGCGGCGAGCCCGGTCCGAGCTTCGCGGAGATGCTCCGCAACGATCAACGGGTCCGTGCCCGCCGCACGCAGTGTCGCCGCAGCCCGCTCGCAGCGTAGGCGCTGATCCGCCTTGAGCGCCAGATCGTCATTGCGGGGAAGCAGCGCGGCTGCGCGATCATGGACCACGGCCCAGAGCCGGTCGAGCGATGCCTGATCGCTTTGTGAGAAGGCAATTACCCGACCGGGCGGAACGCCCCCGTCCCGCCCCGGCAGATCGGCTCGGGCGTGAACCCAGATCGCATCCTCGCGTGGCGGCGCCGTGTCGGCCAGCCACAGCAGCAGGTCCGCCGTCTCCATCGCGGTCTCCGCCCGGGCGACGCCGATCGCCTCGATCGGATCGAGCGTATCGATCAGACCAGCGGTATCAGTCAGGACATAGGCGACCCCGTTCCGCAGGACCGGGACATCGATGCGATCACGCGTCGTCCCAGAGATCGGCGAGACGATCGCGGCATCGCGCTCCCCCATCAGATTGAGCAACGTCGATTTCCCGCTGTTGGGCGGGCCGCCGATCACGACGCGAAGGCCGTCTTTCAGCCGCTCGACCGGGGGGCTCGCCACCACCGTCTCGATCTCAGCCGCCAGCGCTGAGAGATCGGCGAGCACCGCGTCGAAGGCCGCCGCATCGCTGGTCACGTCGTCCTCGTCGGCAAAGTCTAGCATCGCCTCGATCCATGCGGACAGCATCGCGACCGCGTCCATCCAGCCGCGTACCGCCTGGCTCACCCGCCCCTCGGTCGCGGTGATCGCAGCAACACGCTGCGCCTCGGTTTCGGCCTCGAGCAGATCGGCTAGCCCTTCGGCCTGGGTCAGGTCGATGCATCCGTTGCCAAGCGCACGGCGGGTAAATTCGCCCGGCTCGGCCAGTCGTAACCCGGTCATCGCCGCCAGCGTGCGTTCGACTGCAGCGATGACCGCCCGCCCCCCGTGGCAGTGGAGCTCGACCAGATCCTCGCCCGTCGCAGTGGTCGGGCCCGGAAAGACGATCACCAATGCGCGATCGAGCATCGTCCCGCTCGCATCGCGCAGACCACGCAAACTGGCATGCCGCGCGGCAGGGAGCGGCCCGGCGAGCGCGACCGCCGCCGCAAACGCCTGGGGCCCCGATATCCGCACCACTGCGATCGCCGCGGGCGGGCGCCCGCTCGACACTGCAAAGATCGTCGTCATTCTGTTACTCAACCGCCAGTCTTGCCGGTCTGCGTCGCGCCGTCGAACATCCGTTTCCAGAACGCCATCCCCGCCTCGCCCATCGGCTGCCACCCGCGCATCATCGTCTCGATCATCTCAGGCTGCATCGCCCCGTCGCCGAGCCCGGGCATCGCCTCGATCATCATCGCGACATAGCGGTCATGGATCGGCGTCAGGTCGGGCAGCCCGACCGCGCGGCGGGCCTCTTCGGGCGTGCATTCGATTTCGATGTTCATCTTCATGGACGGCCCTTTCGGTGGCGCTTGAGCCGCACGGCGGGGCACGGCATAGCGTGGCAATGTATGCGCGGGATGCCGCCTCGATCGCAACGCCTATCGGGCTGATCCGCGTGACCGGCAGCACCGACCGGATCGACGCGATCGCGATCGACCGGGACGGCATCGTCGAGGCGACCATGAACCCGGTGATCCGCGAAGCGCTTCGCCAGTTCGACGCGTATTTTGCCCGCCGTCTCACCGTCTTCGACCTTCCGCTCGCGCCATCGCTGACGCGCCGCGGCGACGCGCTGCGCCAGGCGATCGTTGCGGTCCCTTATGGCCGGACCGCCAGCTATGGCGATCTCGCGCAGGCGATCGGGTCGAGCCCGCGTGCGATCGGCCAAGCCTGTGCGCGCAATCCGTTTCCGATCGTCGTCCCCTGCCACCGAATTCTCGGAGCCGGGGGCGGGCTTGGTGCGTATTCCGCAGGCCAAGGCCCGATCACAAAATCCCGGCTGCTCGATCTCGAACGGCCGCAAGGAGGATTGCTATGACCAACACCACCACCATACCGACGCTCGCGGGCGACGGCAGCTTCACCGCCTATCGCGCGGTCCCCGCCGGCACGCCCAAGGCCGCAATCGTCGTGATTCAGGAAATCTTCGGGGTGAATGCCGGCATCCGCCGCAAGTGCGACACGCTCGCCGAGGCCGGCTATCTCGCAATCGCCCCGGACCTGTTCTGGCGGCTGGAGCCGGGGATTGAGCTCGACCCGGACGTGAAGCCCGAATTCGAGCGTGCACTCGAACTCATGGGCCAGTTCGACCAGGACAAGGGTATCGCCGATATCGAGGCAACGATCCGCGCCGCGCGCAGCGAACTCGGTGACGGCGCAAAGGTCGGCGCGGTCGGCTATTGCCTCGGTGGCCGCCTCGCCTTCATGACCGCCGCGCGCACCGACATCGATGCGAGCGTCGGCTATTACGGTGTCGGGATCGATGGCCTGCTCGGCGAGAAGCACGCGATCGCAAACCCCGTGCTGCTCCACGTTCCCGAGGAGGATCATTTCGTCGACAAGGACGCGCAGGCGGCGATGCACGCCGGGCTCGACGATCATCCCAAGGTCACGATCTACGATTATGCGGGCGAGGATCACGCTTCGCGACCGAGTTCGGCGAGCGCCGGTCGGATGCGTCGGCCAAGCTGGCGGACGAACGCACCGCGGCATTTTTTGCCGAGCATCTGGGGTGAAGACGATTTCGGGCATGATGACCGGCCCGCTCGACATCATCGAGGATACCGACATTAGCGGGATGGTCACTGGAAAGGTCCGCGTGGGTCTGAATTGCCGGCTGCGCGTCTAAGGAATGGTGACCGGGAAGATCTATCTTGCCAAGGGTGCCGAGGTCGACATTCCCGGGATGTTCAACGGCAAGATCATCCGCCGCTGATCCCTCCGAACGCGCCCCCCTCGCCAAAAAAAAAAGGCCTCGCCGGACGATCCCGGCGAGGCCCTTTTCTTATCCGGACGCTGCCCCGATCAGCCGAGCAGCGAGACGATCCCGAGCGTTTCGCCGGTACCGGTCCAGCCCTCGTAGATCATCTTCACCGCAACCACGAGGATCACCGCCAGGCCGATATAGGCGATCCAGCGATAGCGGTTGATGATCCGCGCGATGAAGTTCGCTGCCAGGCCCATCATCGCGACCGACAGCAACAGGCCGATCACGAGGATCCCCGGATGCTCGCGCGCTGCGCCCGCGACCGCGAGCACATTGTCGAGGCTCATCGACACGTCGGCGACCGCGACCGCCCAGGCGGCGCTGGCAAAGCCCTTGGACGACTTGATCCCCGAGCGTTCGTCACCCTCGATTTCCTCGGAGCCGGCGTTTTCCGCACCCTCGCGGATTTCACGCCAGAACTTCCAGCTGACCCACAGCAGCAGCAGGCCGCCCGCAAAGATCAGCCCGACGATCCCCATCAGCCACGTCACGATCAGGGCGAAGAAGATGCGCAGAACGAGCGCGGCGCCGATGCCGATCAGGATGACCTTCTTCCGCTGGTCAGCAGGAAGCCCCGCGGCGAGCGCGCCGACGACGATCGCATTGTCACCCGCGAGGACGAGGTCGATCATCAGGACCGATCCGAACGCGGCCAGCGCCTTCGGGTCGCCGAGATTGGAGAAGTCGGCGACGATGTGCTGCCAGATTTCCAGCGGTGAACCGGGTCCGGTTACTCCCGATGCGGCGGTGGCCAGCATGGCGATGATACTCAAGATGTCAGCTCCCGGTGACGGGCCACCACCGACGTGCGGAGATGGCGGATTTCAATGGGTTTCATAGCAAAGCGGCACACGAAAGCCATTGCTCTCGCGTGCCGCATTTTGGGTCGGTCTTCTTGGCCGGACATGGGCGAAGCCCATGTCGTCGGTCGGGGCGCTGCCCCGCCGGCCGAACCGGAGCGAGTCCTGCGCCAGCTTGTCGCAGGCCGCCCTCGGTTATTGATTCATGCTGTCGAAGAAATTCTCGTTGGTCTTCGAATCCTTCATCTTGTCGAGCAGGAACTCCATCGCGTCGATCGTGCCCATCTGCATGAGGATGCGACGCAGGACCCACATCTTGGAGAGCTTGGCCTTGTCGACCAGCAGCTCTTCCTTGCGGGTACCCGACTTGCCGACGTCGAGCGCCGGGAAGATGCGCTTGTCCGCGACCTTGCGATCGAGCACGATTTCCGAGTTGCCGGTGCCCTTGAACTCCTCGAAGATCACCTCGTCCATGCGGCTGCCCGTGTCGATCAGCGCGGTCGCGATGATCGAGAGCGAGCCGCCCTCCTCGATGTTGCGCGCGGCACCGAAGAAGCGCTTCGGACGCTGCAGCGCGTTCGCATCGACACCACCGGTCAGGACCTTGCCCGACGACGGCACGACGGTGTTGTAGGCACGACCCAAACGCGTGATCGAGTCGAGCAGGATCACCACGTCCTTCTTGTGCTCGACCAGGCGCTTGGCCTTTTCGATGACCATCTCCGCGACCTGCACGTGGCGCTGCGCGGGTTCGTCGAACGTCGAGCTGACGACCTCGCCCTTCACGCTGCGCTGCATGTCGGTGACTTCCTCGGGGCGCTCGTCGATCAGCAGGACGATCAGGAACACCTCGGGGTGATTGTCGGTGATCGCCTTGGCCATGTTCTGCAACATGACCGTCTTGCCGACACGCGGCGGGGCAACGATCAGCGTGCGCTGGCCCTTGCCCTGCGGCGACACGATGTCGATCACCCGCGCCGACTTGTCCTTGACGGTCGGGTCGGCGGGATCGAGCGTCAGCTTGCTCTCGGGGTAGAGCGGCGTGAGATTGTCGAAATTGACGCGATGGCGGACGACGTCGGGATCGTCGAAATTGACAGCCGTGAGCTTCACCAGCGAGAAATAGCGTTCGCCATCCTTCGGCCCGCGGATTTCGCCCTCGACCGTGTCACCGGTACGCAGGCCGAACTTCCGCACCTGGTTGGGCGAGATGTAGATGTCGTCGGGCCCGGCGAGATAGTTGGATTCGGGTGAGCGCAGGAAGCCGAAGCCGTCAGGCAGCACTTCGATCGTGCCGAGCCCCATGATCTGGTCGCCATTGTCCGCCTGCACCTTCAGGATCGCGAACAACAGGTCCTGCTTGCGCAGCGTCGAGGCGCTCTCGACCCCCAGTTCCTCGGCCAGCTGGACCAGCTCGGCGGGCTTCTTCTTCTTCAGGTCTTTGAGATGCATGGGGATTTCCGGATAGCGATCAACGGGAACAGGTTCGGTCTGCGGGTGCGCTGGAAAGCGGAACTGGGCGAGCCGAACAGGCAGGACCACACGACCGGGCAGGACGCCAGGAGGCCGTGCTGGTAATCGGGGTAGAATTGAGGGGACGGTTAGTCAAGCAGAGACGGGGCGACCGCCCTCACCGTCATCCTGGGCTCGACCCAGGATCCAGAGCCACAAACGGTGTCTTCCGCCGCTCCGGATCCTGGATCAAGTCCAGGATGCCGTGGGGAATCAGAACGGCTTGACGATCACCAGCACGACGATGAGCGTCACCGCCAGCGCGGGAATCTCGTTGAGCATCCGCAACTGCTTCCCCGTCAACGTCGGCTTCCCCGCCGCGAGCTTCTTCGCATAGCCGACCGTCCAGCCATGATAGCCCGTCAGCAGGAACACCAGCAGCAGCTTGAGATGCAGCCACCCCAGCCCCGGCGCGCCATCCGCCAGTCCCAGATTCAGCGCAAGCGCGAGCCCCAGCACCCAGACGACGATCATCGCCGGCGTCAGGATGATCTTCCGGATCTTGCCCTCGCGCTCGATCCAACTCGCCGCCTCGGCTGCATTGCCCGCGGCCAGCGCCTCCTGATGATAGACGAGATAGCGCGGTAGCATGAACAGCCCCGCCATCCAGAAGATCACGAAGATCAGGTGCGCGGCCTTCACCCAGTCATAGGCCGCCCCGAGAAAACCGCTCATGTCGTGCTCCTGACGCGGGCGATCAGTTGCTCGACATGCGCGATCGGCGTGTCGGGCAGGATACCATGCCCCAGATTGAAGACGTGCGGACGATCACCGAACGCCCCGAGAATCCGGTCGATCGCCGCATCGAGGTCCGCACCGCCCGCGATCAGCGCGAGCGGATCGAGATTGCCCTGCACCGGCAGGTCGGCGGGCAGCGACGCGTGCGCCCAGACCGGATCGACCGTCTCGTCAAGCCCGATCGCATCGGCACCCGTCTCGCGCGCATAGGCGGGAAGCTTGCCCCCTGCCCCCTTCGGAAAGCCGATCACCGGCACGCCGGGGCAGCGCGCATGGAGTTCGTCGATGATCCGCGCGGTTGGCGCGATCACCCAGCGTTCGAACTGCGCGGGCGATAGCGATCCCGACCAGCTGTCGAACAGCTGAACCGCATCCACCCCCGCCTCGATCTGGCGGACGAGATACTCGACGGTGTTGTCGGCGATCGCATCGATGATCGCGCCGAAGGCTGCCGGATCGCGATAGGCGAAACGCCGCGTCTCGCCCTGATCCTTGCTGCCCTTGCCTGCCACCATATAGGTCGCAACCGTCCAGGGAGACCCCGCAAAGCCCAGGAACGTCGTCTCGGGCGGCAAGGCCTCGGCGACCCGTGCGACGGTCTCGTAGACCGGCTCCAGCCGCTCCGGCACCGACTGCAGGCGATCGAGCGCATGATCGACCAGCGCGGGTTCGAGCCGCGGCCCCTCGCCCACCCCGAAGCTCAGATCCTGCCCCAGCGCCCAGGGAATCATCAGGATGTCCGAGAACAGGATCGAGCCGTCGAAGCCGAACCGGCGGATCGGCTGCAGCGTCACCTCGGCGGCGGCCTCGGGATCGGTCGCGAGCGCGAGGAACCCGCCCTTTTCCGCTCTGAGCGCGCGATATTCGGGAAGATAGCGCCCGGCCTGGCGCATCAGCCACAGCGGCGGGGTCGCCTGACGGTCGCCGTGCAACGTCGCCAGAAGCGGCTTGAAGGTCGGCACATTGGGGGTCGGATCGGTCAGCGGAGCACCCTTCTTCTACTATAAGAAGATTCAAGAAAGAGGTTGTTGCAGTGGTTGGGCGGTTGATCACGGGACTTATGCGGTGATCCCGGAAATGCCAACAGCTTGACCTCTGCACACCCGTACAAACGCGCTGATTCGATTCAACCGTTCCCGCAACCCACACCCTGTGGATAACTTTTCGGCCTGTGCGCGGCCCTGTGGATAAAAGGTGACTTATCCACAGGAACCGGCCCGCTTGGCGGGAGGCATGAGTTACGCTAGCCCTTATTCGCATGTTATCCACAGATTCATCCCGATGCCCCCCCGCGGCAGGGCTACGCGACCTATGATACGGCTCCATCTTCACCTGCTGTCGGACTCGACGGGCGAGACGCTGGAGAACATCGCCAAGGCGGCGCTCGCGCAATATGACGATGTCGAGACCGTCCGCCATTTCTGGCCGATGGTCCGTACCGAGGCGCATCTCGAGCGCATCCTTCAGGAGGTCGCACAGAATCCCGGGCTCGTGATCTTCACCCTGGTGAACCCCGCGACGCGGCGGATCCTCGAACAACGCTGCCTCGCACTCGGGCTGCCCGCGGTCGCGCCGCTCGATCCGGTCAACGATGCACTGTCGGGACTGCTGGGTCAGCAGGCCAAGGCGCGGCCGGGTCGTCAACACGTCCTCGACGCCGCCTATTTCGCGCGTGTCGACGCGATCCAGTGGACGATCGCACATGACGACGGGATCGCGTGGGAAGAATGGGAGGAGGCCGATATCGTCCTCGCCGGCGTCTCGCGCTCGTCGAAGACGCCGACCTCGATCTATCTTGCCAACCGCGGCTACAAGACCGCGAACATCCCGATCGTCGTCGAAAGCCCGCCGCCGAAGATCCTCTACGCCTTGCGAAAGCCGCTGATCGTCGGGCTGACGACCAGCGCCGACCGGCTGATCCAGGTGCGCCGCAACCGGCTGCTGTCGCTGCATCAGGCACCGGACACCTCCTATGTCGAGGAAGAGGCCGTGATGCGCGAACTCGCCTTTGCGCGGCGGATGTTCGCGGACAATGGCTGGCCGGTGATCGACGTGACACGGCGGTCGATCGAGGAAACCGCGGCGGCGATCATCGCGCTGTGCAACCAGCGCCGGCCCGAGGCATGAGCTTCCTGATTCTCGCGTCGCAGAGTGCGTCGCGTCGCGCGATGCTCACCGCGGCGGGCGTCGCGTTCGATGCGACCTTTGCGGGTGTCGACGAGGATGCGGCGAAGGCGGCCCTGGTCACGCTCTCGCCGCGCGATCTGGCCGACGCGCTTGCCGAGCTCAAGGCAACGAAGGTCTCGACGCGGATGCCGGGGCATTTCGTCCTTGGCAGCGACTCGCTCGTCGCGCTGGAGGATGGCACGATCCTCGACAAACCGGTCGATCGCGATGACGCGGCCGCGCATCTGCGACGGATGTCGGGCACGCATCATGACCTGTGGAGCGCGGCGGTCATCGCGGAGAATGGCCGACCGGTGTGGCGCCATGTCGAACGCGCGCGGATGCATGTCCGGCCGCTGTCCGACGCGTTTATCGAAACCTATCTCGATGCCGAGTGGCCTGCGATCGCGGGGTGTGTCGGCTGTTACCGGATCGAGGGTCCGGGCGCGCAGCTCTTCACGAAGATCGACGGCAGCCAGTTCACCGTTCTCGGCATGCCGCTGCTTAACGTGCTCGATTTTCTCCGGACCCGCGGTGCACTCCCCGCCTAGCGCGTGGGCCGCTGACGGGCATCGGCGTTCGTCTGGCAATCCCGGCGGTATCGATTACACGCGATCGATGCGCGGTGGGCGGCGTCGAACGCCGGCCAGCCAGCCCGGGATCTTATGGAGCTCTGAATGACCCCTCGCCCCTATGCCGAAGTGATCGGCGATCCGATCGCTCAATCGAAATCGCCGTTGATCCACGGCTTCTGGCTCGACGCGCTCGGGATCGACGCCGAGTACCGGCACCAGCACGTCACCGCGGAAGAGCTTCCGGCCTATTTCGCCGAGCGGAAGAGCGATCCCGCATGGCGGGGCTGCAATATCACGATGCCGCACAAGCTGGCGGCGCTCGACCACGTGTGCGACCCCGGCGACGTCCGGGGGTCGATCGGCGCGGTCAATACCGTCTTCCGCAACTCCGCCGGCGACTGCATCGGTACAAATACCGATGCCGCGGGGTTCTGGGCGCCGATCGATGATCTCGATATCGCCGGCCAGCCCGTCACGGTGATCGGTGCAGGCGGCGCGGCGCGGGCGATCCTCTTCGCCCTGTCGCGCATGGGCGTCGGTCCGGTGACGATCCTCAACCGCAATCCTTTGAAGGCGGCGGCGTTGCTGTCGACATTCGGGCTCAAGGGACAGGCGCTGCCGATCGGTCCGGCGGTCCCGCCGTCGCGGCTGCTGGTCAATGCGAGCATCCTCGGCATGGCCGGCCAGCCGCCCCTCGACCTCGATCTCGGCGCGCTCGATCCCGACTCGCTCGTGTATGACATCGTCTACGCGCCGCTCGAGACCGGACTGCTCAAGGCCGCCCGCGCGCGCGATCTCGAAACCGTCGACGGGCTCGAGATGCTGATAGGTCAGGCGGCGGTCGCGTTTGAGATTTTGTTCCACGTGGAACCCCCGCGGGACCGCGACGAGGCCTTGCGCGCGCTGCTCACCGCATGATCATCGGGCTTACCGGGTCGATCGGCATGGGCAAATCCGCCGTCGCCGCGATGTTCGCGGAGGAAGGCGTCCCCGTCTTCGACGCCGATGCGACGGTCCACCAGCTGCAGAGTGTCGGCGGCCGACTCGTCGCACCGATCGGCGCCGCGTTTCCCGGCACCGTCCAGGACGGCGCGGTCGACCGTACACGCCTGGGGGCGGCGGTGTTCGGCGACGACGATGCGATCCGCCGTCTCGAGGCGATCGTGCATCCCGCGGTCGGTGAGGAGCGTCAGGCGTTTCTCGATTCTCATGCCGGCGCACTCGTCGTGTTCGACGTGCCGCTGTTGTTCGAAACCGGTGGTGACGCGCGAGTCGACTGTATCGTCGTCGTGACCGCCGCCGCCGAGGTCCAGCGGGCCCGCGTGCTCGCCCGCCCCGGCATGACCGTCGAGCGTTTCGCCGCGATCCTCGCCCGCCAGACACCCGATTCCGAGAAACGCGCGCGTGCCGATCATGTCATTCGCACCGACACGAGCTTCGACGAAACCCGCGCGCAGGTTCGTGCGGTGATCGCTTGCGTGACGGGACGTGAGCGCCGATAACAGCCGGATGCGTGAGATCGTCTTCGATACCGAAACCACCGGCCTCAGCTTTTCCGGTGGCGATCGCATGGTCGAGATCGGCTGTGTCGAGATGGTCAACCGGGTCGAGACCGGGCGCACTTTCCACGCCTATTACCATCCCGAACGGGACATGCCGGTCGAGGCGTTCAACGTCCACGGGCTGAGCCAGGCGTTTCTCGCCGACAAGCCGCGGTTCGGCGACGGCGTGGCGGACCTGCTCGATTTCGTCGGCGATGCGCCGATGATCGCCCATAATGCGAGCTTCGATTTCTCGTTTCTCAACGGCGAACTCGTCAAATGCGGACGGCCGATCATTCACCTGAACCGGATGATCGATACGCTGCAGATCGCCCGCAGCCGTCATCCGGGCGCGAAGCATTCGCTTGATGCGCTGTGTTCGCGGTTCGGGATCGATCGGAGTCACCGCGTTCTCCACGGCGCGCTGCTCGACGCGCAGCTTCTGGCGCAGGTCTATGTCGAGCTGTTGGGTGGTCGCCAGATCGGTCTCGGCCTGCTCAGCGAGCGAACCGTCACCGCCGCGACTCCGGTCGTCGCACCGGCGCCTCGTGTCGTTCGGCAACCGCGTGTTTTCACGGTCAGCGAGGGAGACCTTGCGGCCCATGCCGCGTTTATGAAGGGGATCAAGGATCCGATTTGGGGGGCCGTGGCGTCCGGATGACGCCGGGCGGACGGAGCCAATAGGACCGTCCGATGAGAAGGAGACGATAATGGATATCCGGATTTCTGGTCATCAGGTCGCCACTGGCGATGCGCTCAACAGCCATGTGGAAGACCGACTCCAGGGTATCGCCGACAAGTATTTCTCGCGCGCCATTTCCGCCGAGGTCACGTTCGGCAAGGGGCCGCATGATGCCGGCTTCAAATGCGATATCGTCGCGCATGTCATGAAGGGGCTGGTGCTCAAGGGCCATGCCGATGCCTATGCGCCCGTGCCGCGTTCGACAGCGCCGCGGCCAAGATCGAAACCCAGCTTCGCCGCTATATGCGCCGCCTGAAGGATCGCCATGCCGGTGAAGCCGTGGCGATCGCGGAAAGCAACGGCTATGACAATGCAAGCTATACGCTGTTTCAGGAGCAGGTCACCGAGGACGATGCCCCCGATGCGCCCCTGATCATTGCCGAGACGCGCGTCGACATCCCCGAGGCCAGCGTATCCGACGCGGTGATGATGCTGGATCTTCGCAATACAGCCGCACTATTGTTCATGAATGCGGGTACTGGCGCGCATAACATGGTTTATCGCCGCGGTGACGGCACGATCGGCTGGGTCGAACCGCAACGCTCCGCATCCGCCGCACCATAATAGAGCGCGCGAGCCGCAACAGCTGTTGTGACGCTGCGCTTTACGCCCCCGTGCAAACCGTTAAGGCGGGGCGTGCGGGGGCGCTTTGAGACATGAACAGCATGAATGACTTCAGTGATATGCTGCGTCCGGACGCGGTCCTGACCGGCATGGTCGCGGCAAACAAAAAGGCCGTGCTTCACCATGTCGCCACGCTTGCTGCCGAAATTGTCGAAGGCGACGCAAAAACTATCGCGGACCGTCTGATTGCCCGCGAAAAGCTGGGTTCGACGGGATTTGGCGGTGGTGTCGCGATTCCCCATGCCAAACTCGACGGACTGACGCAGGTTACGGCTGTGTTCGCGCGACTGGCGCAACCGATCGATTTTCAGGCCGTCGACGATCTGCCCGTCGATCTCGTCTTCATGCTGTTGTCGCCGACCGATGCCGGCGCGGTTCATCTGAAGGCACTGGCGCGGATATCGCGCCGGCTGCGCGACAAGCTGTTCCTGGACAAGCTGCGCGGTGCGGGTTCGACCGATGCGCTCTATGCGCTGTTCACCGCCGATGCGGTCCGCGATGCCGCCTGAACTGGCCTCCGCCGGCGCCGAGGCACATTTTCGTGCGCTGGAATCGCTCTACGCCTGTGCGCCGATCAACCGCTTCTTCGAATCGACGCTCGAGATACCGGAGGCCGGCGTTGCGCGGATCCGGTTCACGATCGACGAACGTCATTATCACGCCGGCGGTGCCGCGCACGGGACGAGCTATTTCAAGATGCTCGACGATGCCGCCTTCTATGCCGCCAACAGTCTCGTCACCGATCGCTTTCTCCTGACGACCGCGTTCAACCTGCTGCTGACCCGCCCGTTAAAGGCGGGGCCGGTCATCGCCGAAGGCCGCTGGATCAGCGGGAAGCGCCGCGTGTTCGTCGCCGATGCCCGGCTGATCGACGCCGAGGGGGAGGAGGCGGCGCGAGGTACGGGTACATTCATGCGCTCGCGGATCGCCCTGGCCGGGCTTCCCGGATACCGCGTCTCGCCGCGCCCGCTGCCGTGATCGTCCTGCGATGAGCGGCCGTCTTCCCAGCGGCGTCCTCGTCAGTGCGCTGCTGCGACGGGTCAACGACGCGGGCGGTTTTGGCGCGGTGCTCGCCAAAGGGGACGCGCAAAGCGGCGCAATCCTAGTGGTCGCCATCGATCGGGGCGCCCTGCCCCGCCTGCTCGAGCGCGGGATCGGCGCGGACGGGCGAACGGCGCTGATCGACTCGACTCCGTCCGAAGACCTCGACGGCTATTGGCGTCGACGGCGGTCGCGCGACCCGGATCTCTGGGTGATCGAGGTGGATGTCGCAGCGGCGGAACGGTTCGCCGCTGAAACGATCCTGGCCGATTGACTCCAAAGTCCCCCCGATAGAGGGGATATTCAACATTGATTGGCGTTGTGCTGGGACGGGTGCGATCCGGATCAGTTACGCAGTCGGGGGGATGCCTGGACGATCGGCTCGTACGATTGGTTCCGTGGTCCAACCGCATCTGAATAAGTTTGAATGACGATTTTGCAGCGGGCCGCAACGATTGCGGTCATGACCTTCTCTCTCGCCGGCCTGTTCGGCAACAGCGCGCCCAGCCAGGCGACCGGCGTCGATCGCTCGACCGCCAGCCTTACCGCACTCGCAAATATAAACGCCCTCTCCTCTCAGAATGTTCCGCAGACCGTTCCCGCCGTGACGCCCGTCACCGCCGTCGAGCCCGCTGCACCGACCGCCGTCCAGACGTCGGCCGAGATCGAAGACGAAGAATTCGAAACGCTCGCCCAGGCCGTTGCCGCGCAGGATAGCGCCGCCGCCGACGAAGCGCTCCAGTGCCTTGCCGGCGCCATCTATTTTGAATCCAAGGGCGAGCCCCTCACCGGCCAGCTCGCCGTCGCCGAAGTCATCATCAACCGCGCCAAGTCGGGTCGTTTCCCCCGCCGACGTCTGCGACGTCGTCAAGCAGCGCGGCCAGTTCAGCTTTGTTCGCGGCGGCCAGATCCCCGCGATCAACAAGGGCACGTCGTACCGCACCGCCATCGCCGTCGCGAAGGTCGCACTGGCCGATGCGTGGAACAGCCCGGCCGAGAAGGCGCTGTATTTCAACACCGCCGATCGCCGCCCAGCAGGCCGCGTTATCAAGGTCGCTTCGATCGGCAACCACGTCTTCTATCGCTGATCGACAGCCGATCCGGACAAGGTCCGGTTCATGATCAGCATCCCACCTGCATCGCCAACGCTATAAACAGTCCGTGAACGCGCTTGCGTCGTTCGCGGATTGTTCTATTTCTGGCGCATGCTCGACAACCCCCCGGACTCCTGCATCGACGAACCCGGATCGCCCCTATGTGCCGCCGACGTGGCACGCGGCGTGATCCGGATGTTGTTGCGCCACGACCTGACCGCGATGGCGGAGGTTCCCCTCGACGGGGGGCGTCGCGCCGATCTGATGGCGATCGATGCCCGCGGGCAGATCGTCGTCGTCGAGATCAAGGTGTCGCGCGCGGATCTGGTCGGGGATGGCAAATGGCCCGAATATCTCGGGCATTGCGATCGCTATTTCTGGGCGGTGCGGCCGGGTTCGACATGCGGCCGCTGCAGGGGGCGGCGTTTCTGCCCGAACGTACCGGGATCATCGTCGCTGACCGCTATGACGCCGCGATCGTCCGCGAGGCGCATACGACCCCCCTGCCCGCGCATGTCCGCAAGCGCTGCACGCTGGCCTTCGCCAGACGCGCCGCACGCCGCCTGATCGCACAGGTCGATCCCGACGCCGCCGGTCTCGCCTTCTGATCCGGCTGGCGGCTGACCCTCCCGATTGGCGGCAGGATCAGCCGCCCGGCGACGTGATCGTCAGAATTTCGGCCCCGCGACCGCCTTGCGGGTCTTCTTTGGCGCATCGGCCAGCAGCTTGGTCACCACGACGTTGCGACCATCCTGCTTGGCATAATCGCGCGCCGACATGCCGGCGATGATATCCGCCTGATCCGGATCGGCGTTTTCGGTGAGCAGCACGCGGATCATGGCAATGTCGCGGCGCTGAACGGCGCGGATCAACGGCGTTTCCCCTGCCGAATTGGCAAGATTCGGATTGGCGCCGGCGGCGGCCAGGATCGGGATCATGTCGGTCTGGCCGAGCGTCACCGCGAGCAGCAGCGGCGTGTTGCCCTTGCCGTCGCGCAGATTGGCGTCGGCGCCCTTTTGCAGCAGGAACCGAAGATAGGTCTCATCGGCGCGTTTGATGACGATGTGCAGCGCGCCCTCGCCTGTCGAGACGTCGCGCGCATTGACGATGCTGCTGCCCGGACGTCCGAGCATTTCGAGGACCTCGTTGTTCTTCGACTCGCGCACCGCGTTCAGGAATTTATAGCCTTCCGACTGGTTCTGCGCGTGTGCGACACGCGGGGCGATCACGGTGGCAACGGGAAGCGCTATCACGGCTCCCATCAACAGGCGCCCATGGTCTTGGCGCCCGTCGTCAGGGCGGGGCACTGGCGGATATACGACATCGATAGATCCTCGGGACGCGGGTGATGTGCGACGCTTGCGCCGCACGGGCTAACAGATCAAGGCTGGCTGTATCATGACCAATCGACGCCCCGCCCTTCTCGCCGCCCTCGCGCTTGCGGCGTGCAGCCCCTCTGCGCCCGATACGAGCGCGGCGCCCGCGACGCCGCCGCTTGCCGGCGCGCGGATCGGCGGGCCGTTCACGCTCGTCGATCAGGACGGGCAACAGGTCAGCGACCGCCGGTTCGCGGGCAAATACCGGATCATGTATTTCGGCTACACCTTCTGTCCCGACGTCTGTCCGACCGACATGCAGACGATCGGCGGCGCGATGAAATTGCTCGAGGCCAGCGACCCGGCGCTCGCGGCGCGGATCGTGCCGATCTTCGTGACCGTCGATCCGACGCGTGACACCCCTGCGGTCGTCAAGCAGTTCGTCACCGCCTTTCATCCGCGCATCGTCGGGCTCACCGGCAGTCCCGCTGCGATCGAGACGGTGAAAAAGGAATTCGCGATCTTCTCGGCCAAGGGGGATGCCGCGTCCGGTGGCGGTTACCTCGTAAACCACTCGCGTCAGGCCTATCTGATGGATCCGGACGGCAAGCCTCTCGCGCTGCTGCCACAGGATAAGGGACCACAGGCCTTGGCCGACGACATCAAGCGCTGGGCCCGATGAGCGCCAGATTCTGGGAAGACACGCCGATCGAGAAGCTCGACCGCGGCCAGTGGGAAGCCCTGTGCGACGGTTGCGGCAAATGCTGCATCCACAAGCTCGAGGACGAGGATACCGGCGAGCTCGTCGCGACCAATGTGTCGTGCCGGCTGCTCGACCGGCGCAGCGGCCAGTGTTCGGACTATCGGCACCGCCACGCCTATGTCGCCGAATGCGTGCGGCTGACGACGTCGAATGTCCGCGATATCGACTGGCTGCCCTCGACCTGCGCCTACCGCCTACGAGCGGCGGGCGAGCAGCTTCCCGAGTGGCATTATCTCGTCTGCGGCGATCGCGAGGCGGTCCACCGCGCCAAACAGTCGGTCCGCGGCTGGACGATCAGCGAGGACGAGGCCGGCGAACTCGAATATCACGTGATCGACCGCGAACTCTGACCCGGTGATCGACGGCCTCGAGATCATCCGGCATCCGCGCGCGCGCCGGGCACGGTTGTCGATCGATCCCGCCAGCGGCCGCGCCCGGCTCGTCCTGCCCAAGCGGGCGGCCTTGAAGCAGGCACTGGCCTGGGCGGAGGAGAAGGCGGACTGGATCGCCGAGCAGCGCGCGCGTCTACCGCAGCCGCAGCCTTTCGTTCCCGGCGCGGTCGTGATGGTCGCCGATGAGCCGGTGACGATCTACTGGACCCCCGGCAGCCGGCGCACAGTGGTCCGTGAGGGGGCGATCCTGTCGCTGTCCGGTCCCGTCGAGACGATTCCCCGCCGTGTGGAGGCATGGCTCAAGCATACCGCGCTGGGCCTGCTGGACCAGGAAACCGCCGAATATGCCGCCAAGGCGGGGGTGAGCGTCACGCAGGTCGCGATCGGTGATGCCAGGGGCCGCTGGGGCAGCTGCGCGTCGAGCGGGGTGATCCGCTACAGCTGGCGGCTGATCCTCGCCCCCGGCTTCGTACGGCGGGCAACGGTGGCGCACGAGGTCGCCCACCGCGTCCACATGAACCACGCGCCCGCCTTCCACGCGCTCGTCGCCGATCTCTATGGTGAGGACCCCACCCCTGCGCGCGTCTGGCTACGCACGCATGGCGCGGCGCTTCACTGGGTCGGTCGATCGTCCTGAAAGCGGTCGCGCGAACTCTCGCGTGACCAGTCCCGCTGGGGCGCGCGCGGCTGCGGCGCGGCGGGATCGCGCCGTGGTGCGTCCCGGCCCGTTACCCTGTCGATCCAGTCCTGGTTCAACTGCTGCTGCGGCACCGGCGGGGCCTGGTCGGACGGGTCCGCATCGGGGCGCGGTATCGGCTCACCCGCCGGGGCATCGCTCGGCATATCCGGAACACCGCCAGGCTCGATCGGATTGCCATTCTCGTCGACCATCATCTGGCCGTTGTCCGGCTGGCCGAAATAGCTCTCCTCATCGGGTTCGAGCTGCCATTCGGGCAGGGTCACCTGCGTCTCGAACTGCTCGATCGGGCGATTGGCCGTGGCGGGCTTCATGAACGCCGCCCAGGCGCGCGCCGGTGCCGTACCGCCGTGCAGTCCGGAGATCGGCTTGGCATCGTCGCGACCCATCCACACGCCGGTGGTGATGCCGCTCGAGAAGCCGAGGAACCAGCCATCCTTCGACGAACTGGTCGTTCCCGTCTTGCCCGCCACCGGGCGGCCGATCTGCGCGGCGCGCCCGGTACCGGTGTTGACCGCGGTCTGCAACAGGTCGGTCATCTCGGCGGCGACATAGGGGGCGACGAGGACGTGGCTGCGATCGACCTCATGCGTGTAGATCGTCTGGCCGTTCGCGGTCACGCGAGTGATGCCATAGGGGGTCACCGCGACGCCCTTGCTCGCGACGCTGGCAAAGGCGCGCGTTATGTCGATCACGCGGACCTCCGACGTGCCCAGCACCATCGAGGGATGCGTGTTGACCGTCGTCGTGATCCCGAACCGCCGCGCCATGTCCGCGACCGTCGTGAAACCGACCTCCTGCCCCAGCTTGGCCGCGACGGTGTTCAGCGAATAGGCAAAGGCCGTACGCAGGCTGACGGCGCCGGAATTGCGCCGCGAATCGTTGCGCGGGCTCCATCCATCGATCGTCACGGGTTCGTCGACGATCGAATCCTCGGGCTTGTGCCCGGCCTCGAGCGCGGCGAGATACACGAACAGCTTGAACGCCGAACCCGGCTGGCGGACCGCCTGCGTCGCGCGGTTGTAGATCGACGACACATAGTCCTTGCCGCCGACCATCGCCTTGACCGCGCCATCGCGGTCGAGCGATACCAGTGCACCTTGCGCACCCGGGGGGGCATTCGCCCGGATCGCGGCATCGGCATCGCGCTGCATCGACAGGTCGAGCGTCGTCCACACCTCGAGCGGCGCCTCGGTCTCGTCGATCAGCGTGTCGAGCTGCGGCAAGGCCCAGTCGGTGAAGTAGCGGACGCTGTTCTGCTTCGGCTCGGGTGCCAGTTTGAGCCCCTGCACATCCGCATCGGCCGCCTCGCTCGCGCTGATGACGCCGGTTTCCGCCATCGTCTTCAGCACGACGCCCGCGCGGCCCATCGCCGCCTCGGCATCGGCGGTCGGCGAATAGTTGGACGGTGCCTTGACGAGCCCTGCGATCACCGCCGCTTCGGCCAGCGACAGGCGGTCCGCCCCGTGCCCGAAGAACTTGCGCGACGCGGCGTCGATCCCGTAGCGCCGCCGCCATAATAGACCTTGTTGAGGTAGAGTTCGAGAATCTGGTCCTTGCTGAACTTGCGCTCGAGCGCGAACGCCAGGATCCATTCGCGGAACTTGCGCCCGAACTTCTTCTGGTTGTTGAGGAAGACGTTGCGTGCGAGCTGCTGCGTGATCGTCGACCCGCCCTGCGTCCAGCGCCCGCGATCGAACCGGACCTTGACCGAGCGTGCGATCCCGACCGGATCGACGCCGAGATGTGAGCGAAAGCGCCGATCCTCGACCGCGACCGTCGCGTCGCGCATCACCGCGGGGATCTGGCCATAGGAAAGCCATTCGCCGAAACTCGGCCCCATCGACACGATCACGCTGCCATCGGCGGCATGCACCCGGATCATCTGGCCATTGGGCGAGGATTTGAGGCTTTCGAAGCTCGGCAGCTGCGCGCGGGCGATGTAGATCGCGATCACCAGTGCGCCGAACGCGAGGATGGCAATACCGGCGAGAACCTTCAGGAGGAGGACAAACCGGCGGCGCATGAGGAGCGAGGCCGAGAGGGGCGGGAAGCGGGACGCGCGCGAGCATGAAGGGTCGACGAAATACGCCTTAACCGCGGCGCCGACAAGCGGTTCGCGTGTGCGCCCGCGGCACGCGCACTCCGCCCGGCGTTTCGTCGACAGTATTCATCGCCGCGCGACGGCGCGTCACGCGCCGATCCGCGTCGCCTGCGCGAGCATTCGGATCAGTACGGGATGCGCAAAGGGGATCAGGTGGGCGGCACCGCGGCTTTCGGCCACCCGCGCACCG